>JAAZVR010000080.1 GCA_018623305.1 Thiotrichales bacterium
TGGGGTACTTCATGTCTAGCAGGTCAAGCGATCACTATGGAAAATGTTATGGATGAAACATCTATGACTTACGGTGAAACGTACAAGTCTGAAGTAACAGGTAAGCAAATGAAAGATATCCTAGAAGGTATCTGTGAAAACTTGTTCCAAAAAGACCCTTACCTACAATCAGGTGGTGACATGGTTCGCTTGGGCGGTATGGACTACACTTGTGATCCTACAGCGTCTTTGGGTAACCGTATCTCTGAAATGCGTTTGGACGACGGTACTCCGTTGGAAGACAACAAAACGTACTCAGTTGCGGGTTGGGCTCAGGTTGAAGAAGTGGGTTCTGGTCGCTTGATGTGGGATGTAACGGCTGATTACCTACGTCGTAACAAGACGTTGGAGCTTAAGAAAGTTAACCACCCTACATTGAAAAATGTATCGGACAACCCGGGTCTTCAAGATTACCCTGGTAAATTGGGTTAATTTAGAACTCGATTGGTTCAGAAAAGCGGGATTTATTCCCGCTTTTTTTATGTCGAAAAATAGGTACAGAGATGAAAGAAATCGAAGATTTATTAAAAACAATGCAAGCCTTGCGTGATCCTCAAACTGGGTGTCCTTGGGATATTAAACAAACGCATGAATCCATTGCACCTCATACGATTGAAGAAGCCTATGAGGTCCAAGAGGCGATTGAAAAAGGGGATTTACAGGAAATTAGAGAAGAGCTGGGCGATTTATTGTTGCAAGTGGTCTTTCAGGCGCAAATTGCCACAGAAGACAACAACTTTACATTTGCCGATATTGCACAAACTCTGAATGATAAATTGATACGTCGTCATCCGCATGTGTTTGGTGAGCAGAGCGCAGAAACGGAAGAAGATGTTAAAACACTTTGGGAAGCCAATAAGGTGAAAGAGCGTTCCAATAAAGGGCAAGAATCTGCATTAGCCGGTGTTGCTACTACATTGCCGGCATTGATTCGTGCGCAAAAACTGCAAAAGCGTGCGGCGAAAGTGGGGTTTCAATGGGCGACCTCAGACCAAGCAAAAGCTAAGGTGCTGGAAGAGGTAAAAGAAATCGAATCTGCTAAACAAGACCAGCTAGAAGAAGAGTTCGGTGATTTATTGCTCGCCAGTGTCGCTTGGGCGAACATTCATAAGATCGATGCAGAACAAGCCTTACGAAAAGCCAATGCTAAATTTCAAAAACGATTTGAGTTAATGGAAGCGCTTGCAAATGAATCGTTGAATGAACTGGATTTAGATTCTTTAAAAACACTTCGGCAAAAAGCAAAGATGTCATAAAAATGTAATATTCACGCAATGGCTTTGTCATTTTTCGACTCCAAAATACGCAGTACTTAAATTATTTAATCTTTCTTTGGAGACGAGAAATGAAAATGCGTTCTATCGTTGCTGCTATGGGTTTCGCTGTAGCTTCTTCTGCAATGGCTGCAGGTGCTCAAGTTGATTCAGCTTTGCCTGACTACCAAAAAGCGTCAGGTGTTTCAGGTAACATTTCATCTGTAGGTTCTGATACTTTAGCAAACTTGATGACGTTGTGGGCTGAGCAATTCAAGCGTACTTACCCTAACGTAAACATTCAAATCCAAGCGGCTGGTTCTTCTACTGCGCCTCCAGCGTTGACAGAAGGTACTTCAAACTTTGGTCCTATGTCTCGTAAAATGAAATCTAAAGAAGAAGCAGGTTTCGAGAAAGAGCACGGTTACAAAGCAACAGCAATTCCTGTAGCGATCGACGCATTGGCTGTATTCGTAAATAAAGACAACCCAATTGAAGGTTTGACGATTCCACAAGTTGATGCAATTTTCTCTTCAACTCGTAAATGTGGTTTCGATAAAGACATCGCTAAATGGGGTGATGCAGGTTTGACTGGCGAATGGACAAACATGGACGTTCAGTTGTACGGTCGTAACTCAGTTTCTGGTACTTACGGTTACTTCAAAAAGAAAGCAACGTGTAAAGGTGACTTCAAAAACAACGTAAACGAGCAGCCAGGTTCTGCTTCAGTTGTACAGTCAGTGACAACGTCTAAAAACGGTATTGGTTACTCAGGTATGGGTTACAAAACTGCAGGTGTTAAAGCGGTTCCTCTAGCGAAGAAGCCTGGTAAGCCTTTTGTTGCTGCGACTGCTGAAAACGCAATCAACGGCACTTACCCATTGTCTCGTTTCTTGTATGTTTACATCAACAAAGCACCTAATAAGCCTCTTGAGCCTAAAGTTGCTGAGTTCATGAAAATGGTATTGTCTAAGCAAGGTCAAGAAGTAGTTGTAAAAGACGGCTACGTACCATTGCCAGCGAAAGTTGCGGCTAAATACCGTGCATTGCTAGACTAATTTTTAGTCTGCTTCGAAGAGCCCGCCTTGTGCGGGCTTTTTTTGTTTTAAAATGGCTAGATACGATTACTCAAAGGTGTTGCATGTTTTCTCTCGAACAAGTTCTTTCATTCAGTCCATTTTTGCAGTCGCACGAAACCTCGATTCGCACGGAATTACGATCGGTGGATTTCGCTTCAGAACTTGCAGAGCGTTTACAAGATTGCCCAAACGAGGATGAATTGCAGCATCGTTTGCGTGTTTATCGCAATCAAGAAATGGCGAATATCGCTTACGGCGATTTATCGGGTCAAGTGGATTTACCGACAACGCTCGCCAATTTGAGTGCCTTAGCCGATGCGTTGATTCAGCAATCCTTAGCGTATCTTGAACCCTTGTATGAAAAACGATTCGGGACACCTATGTCACGGGAAGGCGAACGCCATCAAAAATTAATTGTGCTCGGGATGGGTAAGCTCGGTGCGCGTGAGTTGAACTTTTCTTCCGACATCGATTTGATTTTTATCTACCCTGAAGATGGCAATACGGAAGGTGCTTTACGAAGTTTTTCCAATAAAGAATTCTTCATTCGTTTGGGACAGGCCTTAATTAAGGCCTTAAACCCAATGACCAAAGATGGGTTTGTGTTTCGTGTGGATATGCGTTTGCGACCATTTGGTAATTCAGGACCTCTGGCGATTAGCTTTAATGCGTTGAACCAGTATTTCCAAGTGCACGGTCGTGCTTGGGAGCGTTATGCGATGATTAAAGCACGTCCTATGACGGGCGATGCAGAACAAATTCAGCGTTTGCAAACTGAGATTATCAATCCCTTTGTTTATCGTCGCTTTGTGGATTTTTCAGTGGTTGAAGAAATGCGTTCCTTGAAATCTCAGATTGTGAAAAAAGTGAAGCAACAAGGTATGGAGCGCAATATTAAATTGGGCGATGGCGGCATTCGTGAGATTGAGTTTTTTGCACAAGTGTTGCAGTTGATTCACGGAGGGCGAGATCGTGCGTTGCAAGTGCGCGAAATGAAAAGCGCGTATGAATTGTTGACTGAGCGTGAGTTGGTGACTTCGGATGAAAAACAAGGCCTATTTGAGGCCTACGATTTCTTGCGCTTGGTCGAAAATCGTTTGCAAATGTGGAAAGACGAGCAAACACATGATTTACCTGATTCAGACAGCGAACAATATGCACTTTTGGCTCAAAGTATGGGGTTTGAGAGCACAGAAGCGTTTACTGAGCGGTTGAAAACACACAATGCCTTTGTTTCGAGCTTGTTTGCAGAGCTTTTGGGTGAGCAAGCGGCTCAAGGGGATGAAACGTGGACGGAAATTGACACCTATGAGTATTTGATTCAGACCAATAACTTCAAATGGATGGATGCGGAAGGGCGTAAACGCCTGGACCAGTTTATGACGCGATTGCAGGATTGGGTCGAAGCAGGCGAGGTGGATGTTGAGCGAGCGAAGACTTTGTTGCCTGTGATTGAATCGGTTATGCGCCGAAGTGCCTATTTGGTGATGCTCAATGAAAACCCAGGCGCGATGAAGGCTTTGCTGGAGTTGTGTGGGCAGAGTCCGTGGATTGTGAAACAGTTTAGTCAATATCCGTCGTTGATGGATGTGTTGTTGGATGTGCGTAATTTATCATCGCCGATGTCGAAACAGGAATTGCAAGCCCAAGTTGCCGCTCAGTTGGATGTGTTGCCAGTCGATCAGTTTGAGAAAAAGATGTTGGTGTGTCGTCAGTTTAAAAGTCAGCAGGTGATGAAAGTCGCCGCGGGTGATATTTTGGCGCATATTCCAGTGATGAAAGTCAGCGATTATTTGACTTGGATTGCGGAAGCGATGCTCGAAGAGAGTATCAAAGCTTGCGCTGCACCGTTGATTGAAAAGCATGGCACGCCAGCCAAAGCCGGTGAGGATTTGCCGTTTATCATTGTGGCCTACGGAAAATTGGGTGGTATTGAATTGGGTTACGGTTCGGATTTGGATATCGTTATGCTGTTTGATGAGCAACGCGTGAATGCAGAAACAGACGGAGAAAAGCCGATTACCACGCAAGAGTTTTTTTTGAAACTGGGTCGTCAATTGGTGCAGTTTTTAACCGCACAAACGATTGCAGGGCCTTTGTATGAAGTGGATTCGCGTTTGCGTCCTAATGGTCGCTCGGGGACTTTGGTGGTCAGCCTTGAGGCCTTTGAGAAATATCAGCGAAATGAAGCATGGACTTGGGAGCATCAGGCCTTGCTTCGCAGTCGTGCGGTTGCAGGTTCAGTAGAGGTCTGTGAGCGATTTGAAGGGCTGCGTCAAACCTTGTTAGTGGAAGCTGTTAAACGCGACACCTTGAAAGATGAAGTGGTTAAAATGCGCGAAAAAATGCGTGAGAACTTGGATAAATCCAATGCTGCGCAGTTTGATATGAAGCAAGGTTCGGGCGGTATTGTCGATATTGAATTTATGGTTCAGTATTTATGCTTGTCTCATGCGGCCGACCAAGGCGCGCAGATCGCAGTCAGCGATAATATGCGTTTGATTGATGGCTTAATGGATGCTGATTGGATTGAGCGTGAACAGGGCGAAGTTTTACAAGAGGCGTATCAAGTTTATCGAGATCAATATCATCACAGTGCTTTGCAAGATGAAAAAGCAGTCTATCCCGTCGAAAAATTTGCCCAATATCGTGAAAAAGTGAAGACAATATGGCATGCGATTATGGCCTGAGCTATGCTAAAATCGCGTGATTAAAAAACTTAACAGAAGGAATTCTTGAATGGTCACAATGGACGATCGCGACGGCTTTATTTGGCTTGACGGCCAAATGGTCCCTTGGCGTGAAGCGAAAACGCACGTTTTAACACACACTTTGCACTATGGCATGGGCGTGTTTGAAGGTGTACGTGCTTATAAAACGGATAAAGGTACCGCGATTTTTAAATTGCAGGAGCATACGGATCGTTTGTTCCGATCTGCGAAAATCCTAAACATGGATATGCCATTCTCGAAAGATGCGTGGAACGATGCGCAAAAGCGTGCGGTTTCAGAGAATAATTTGGATTCAGCGTATTTGCGTCCGATGGCGTTTTACGGTTCTGAGGGTATGGGTTTGCGTGCAGATAA
>JAAZVR010000081.1 GCA_018623305.1 Thiotrichales bacterium
GACATGCGTCAAAAATCGTTTGAAGATTTAAACAATTCGGTTCGGGTTTATTCTGAATACAGTTTTGAAATCAAGCGCGCTCTGGTCGATTTCTCTGGAACGCTCTCATTATTGCAAATTCAAACAGATGAGCTTGGTATTCAAAATCACTTGCACCTTATGAACTTCATCGAAGCGCTTGGGCAGCAACGCAATATGATTGGTGAGTTTATTGTTCGAGGATACGCTTTATGAGGCGAAACTCAACCAGACACAAATGCCTGAAGTTGTTTTTAATATTGAGTCCACTCGCTCAAAAGTTATCGTCCACGTATCTCAAAATTGCGGTCGATTGTCTGAAAGCACTCTGAACCGCCTATTTGAGCCGCCTCAAATTTCGCCTAATCAAGAACATTCTCATGCCCTCAATCTCTATCTGACGCAGATGATTTTAGAAAAGTCTTTTGGTGGACAAATTCAGGCGAAAAATCAGGGCAACGGCGTTCACTTTAAGTTGATTTTCCCACGCGGCCATCAACATCGTTAAGCGAGATCAAAGCGTGCGACGACCATAACGCCTTGCTCATCTCGTCGGTTCAAAATCTCGATACTGCCCTGATGAGCCAAAACAATCTTGCGGGCAATAAATAACCCAACCCCCAAATGCAATTCATCACTGGATTGAGCCCGCACACTGACCATCGGATCAAATAATTTATCTTTAACCGAATCTTCCAATAAAGGCCCTGTATTACTGACCACCAACTCTACTTTTTCCGTGGCTGACAAAGTGATCACAATATCTGTACCTGAATTGGCAAAGCTCATCGCGTTATCCACTAATTTATCGAGCATTTGCTCAATCCGGAAATCATTTCCAAGCAATTGCAACTCTTGCAAATCCGTGTAAAAACGCAAATTCACATCGTCTCGCTGATCCCCTCGGTGTCTAACATAGCCTTGAATCAAAGCCACCCAATCAAAGGGTTCTAAATGCTCTTGCGCGAGCGCTTCATCCAAACTCGATGCTTGAGTAAAACTGCGCACAATGTCATCCAAACGCTCTAATCCCCGATGCACACTCGCCAGATATTTATCTTCACTTAATTCAGGCCTTGTTTCTTCTAGGTTAAACAAGGCTGTATTAATTACATTCAAGGGATTATGGAGTTCGTGACGTAAAACCCTCGGCAGGCGTTCTAAATACGACGTGTAACCTTGCAAACGCATGAGTAATTGATGTGTGGTTTGAGTCAATTCGCCAAGTTCGTCTTTTTGTGAATCAACGACTAACTGAGGTTGAATCAATCGACCTTCAGCATCGATGACTTGCGTCAGACTGGATTGAAACTGCGCAATACGGCCAACTAGAATCCGACTGAATGCAAACAACACCGCATAGAGCACCAAAACAATGGCAACCAAGGACCACAGAACCCAATTCATTTTTTCTTTTTGGGTAGAAAGAATTGCTTGCTCATCCTGTTCAATGACCACAGCCCCAATCACCTCATTACGCACATTAACAATGGGCGCACTCGCCCAAATCAATGAAGTTTCTGACTCCAAATGTGTGTTGTTTTCAAAGCCTGATTGTCCCTGTAAGGCTTCCTTCAGAATACGATCTCGAATAGATGACTGGCCTTGAAAGACGGTTTGACTCAATTCACCTGCACTTAATTTAAGCTGTCCAGATTCCGCTCGCAGCCGCCCCAAAGCATCGACAACCCAGACTTTCCCGTAATCGTTATCAATCTGAGACAGCAGTGATTCAATTTGCGGTGAGCGCAACACAATGCGATTGAGTTCTTTAGATTCTCCCTTAGGATAGGTACCAACCATCATACGATCCAATCGATCAGGCTGATCAACATCAACCACCGTCAAACTCATTCGATGGCTGTCATCTAAATAGTTTTTTGGAAATCGTAATTCAACTTGATAACCCGTTGTTGTGGGCTGAATAGCGGCAAACACACGCTCATCTGGAAGGCCTTCGACCGAATATTTCCATTGTTCATCCGCCGGATAAGCACTCATAACGCCGGATTCATAGGCTGTTAAGATGTAATGTTCAAGCTCACCACTGGGGTTCACAAACTCCATTCGAATGTGATCACTTGCATCTAGCCTCAAATAATCACGATCTCGATACACTCGAACATCATCTTTCACTTGAATCATGAGATACATATAAGCGGGAGTTTCTACGCTGGCTAATCGAAAACTTAAATCTTCAGGTGAGTAATTAGCTACCACACCCATCAAATGATCTTGCGCAAATTCCTGAAAGACAATGTTGTCTTCCCAGTCCACAGAGTCACCGTCAATCTTTTTACTTTGAGATGAAGGAAGCACCAGAAAAGGACTGAGTTCTGGCTCAACTTGAGTGATCAAATCCTCTCGAGCCGACATTAAACTGGCCAATGATTGCGCCATCATCAACTGTGCTTGAGATTGACCGGTCAAGATAAACTGCTTCGCTTCCAACCAATATTGATAAGCAATCACAGGAATAATGATGAATAGAATAGCCAGCAAATTCGCTTTAAGTTTTAAGGATCCCAACGATACCCCGCCCCATATTCGCTTTTAATCGCATTAAATTGAGCATCGACTTTGCGAAATTTCTTACGAATATTTTTGATGTGTGTATTGATCGTATTGGTTTCAACATAGCTCTGACGCGTTTCATCGCTCAGTTGACCAAAGGTCAAAATTCGCCCCTTGCTTTTCACGATGCGAACTAACATTCTCAATTCTGTCAGCGTTAAACTGACCGATTGCGACTTCCATAACACCTCATTGAAGGCCTCGCGAATTTCTAAATCGCCCGACTTTAAACTCTCTTCATCCTCTGGCTCATTCACAAGACTCAAACGTTTAAGGTGATTGCTGATTTTTGCAATCAGTACATTAATCGAGAAAGGTTTCGGCAAATAATCGACCGCACCGAGTCTTAAACCAACGACTTGGTCAACCTCCTCCACTCGCTCCGTCATAAATATAACGGACAATGTCGGATGTGTTTTGAGCAAGGCCTCACACAAATTCAAACCGGCGTCATAGTCGCCTTGCAAAATAATGTCTGAAATCAACAAATCAGGCGGCATTTCTGTCAACTCACCCAGAGCGGACTTCGCATCTTCATAGACGCTGACCTGCATTCCCCGGCGACGCAAGGCATCGGCTAAATTTTCGCGCTGATCGCGATCATCTTCAACAATAGCTATATGATGTTCGTTCATAATTTGATTTTACCGTTTTTCAACTTGTTGCAAATTAAAACGCATCAAACTGCAATGACTGCGATGAAAAAGTGAAGAAATAAGGAATATCGTAAAAAACAGGCATAAAAAAACCTCCGTTGAGGAGGTTTTCTATAAATTCTGGTGCTTCGTCGCGGAATCGAACCACGGACACAGGGATTTTCAATCCCTCGCTCTACCAACTGAGCTAACGAAGCAAATTTGATGTTGCGTATTGTATGGACGGGGCTTGAGGAGGTCAAGTGTTTTTTTAAAGAATCTTTAAAAGTTGTGCTTGTGACAAATCTGTGACAAATCAGCTCAGGATCAAACATCTCTTCATACCTAAAATCTCCATTAACGCACACTCGGCAAATCTTGCCAACGAGTGGTGTAAGAAGGTGAACGCAGACTCTGCTTCATTTGCCAAGGCGTTGTAGCGAGACTGGATCCCAGTTGAAAAGCCCCCTTGCCGTATCGCTGATTTACCGCATCAAATACAGCCATCACAGGAGAGTTTGTGGGCTGACTGAACAAATCCATTTGAATATCAGAACCCTTGACCAAATCACCCAACATAATGCCTGCTTTTTTATACTCTTTTCCTTCTACAAACATGCGACCCAACAAGAGATGAGCGACCATCGCAAGCTCATTGTCTTGATGGGTTGCTACAGGAAATTGATATGACATCATCGGCGCATAATAAGGCTCTCGTTCGTTGAACCGACTCGTTTTAATCCACACACTCAAATGATGTGCTCGCAAGTCATGTCGTCTTAATTTATAAGCCGCTCGAGAAACAAAGTTTGCAATGGCTTCTTTTAAACCCCGATGAGTATAAATCGAATGCCCAAACGAACGACTTGAAACCACTTGTTTTGGCACCTGACTCTCGATATCCTCTGGCATCAAACATGACTCACCCCAAAGTTCTTTTTGAGTTTTCAACAGCGTAACATTAAACAACTGACGCACTGTTTTCTCAGGCAACTGCATAAACTGCCATGCATTCACAACTTCAAGTTTATGTAATGATTGAGCAATGCGAGCGCCAATCCCCCAAACATCCTCTACAGGTGTCTCTTGAAGCAATTCATACGCATACTCTTCACCTAGCTCAGACCAGCTTACAACCCCATCAAACGTTGATTTTTTTTTAGCCCAACGATTGGCCAGTTTCGCCAATGTGCGAGTCTCTCCAAATCCAACAGCCACCGGAATACCTGTGCACTGAACAACAGTCTCCTTAATCATTTGTCCATACGATTCACAATCCCATGTATCTGGAATGTGCGTACCAAAGGACTCATCAATACTGTAGATTTCTTGTACTGGAAACAATTCATCCAATACCGTTTTAACTCGATTAGACAGATCTGCATACAAAGGATAATTCGATGAAAACACCGTCACCCCTTTATATTTAAGCTCATCTCGCACTTTGAAATAAGGCATGCCCATTTTGAAACCCAGTGCTTTTGCTTCTGCCGTGAGTGCGATTAAACAACCATCATTATTAGACAAAACCACCACGGGCTTACCGCTTAAATCCGGTCGAAAAAGTCGTTCACAACTGGCATAAAAACTATTGCAATCACACAAGGCAAACATTTAAAGCTTCCGTACAATCGAGCTTACAACGCCCCAAATAACGAGGTCATTTTCTTCTGATACTTCAATGTCTGGGTAATCTGCGTTTTCGGCTCTTAAAACAACGCCATTCGGTTTTTTTATTAATGTTTTGACCGTTAACTCACCGTTAATCGCAGCAATCACAATTCGACCATCAGCGACTTCCATTGAGCGATCTACAACCAATACATCGCCTTCATGAATCCCCGCATCAATCATTGAATCACCCTGCACTTTAAGTAAAAACGTTGAAGATGGGTTTCGCACCAAATATTCATTCATATCCAGCTGATTTTCGATGTAATCATCCGCAGGTGATGGAAAGCCGGCACGCACTTTTGAGCTATACAATGGAATCGAAACCGACTCACCCATTTCAACGGGCGTCATAACATCAACCTGAGCCTGCCTTAACGAACTCAACCAAACTTGAATATCCTCTAATTTAGACACAGGTATTCGCACTAACTGCGTAGGCTCGCCATAGCGACCACCCGCTTTACGACC
>JAAZVR010000009.1 GCA_018623305.1 Thiotrichales bacterium
ATGCGACATGGTCACTGTACCACCCGCTGGCGCTTTAACAGGGGTACCTGTCGGCGCTGCGACATCAATTCCGAAATGAGGACGTCGAGGTTCACCGTTTAAAACACGTTGAGAGCCATAAACGCCCGTAATCGTGCCTTTGGTCGGCCAAATGAATGGACCTAAGAAATCGGTATGATTTAAACGTTGAGCGCGAGCCTCTCGCACCAATTTGGATTCCGCACGAATGCGCTTTAAACGCTCTGGCGGCACATTGACTTTTTTGGGTGGTAAACCGTTGATGCGCTGAATTTTGTAATCACGCTTAGCAATTGAACGAGTGAAAGTATCCACATCCCCATTCGGATAAGTGATTTGAATCTTTGCTGACTCTGGGAAATCTCGGCCAAACCCTAAAGCAAAACGACCATCGGGTGTGACTGGCACAGATTGACCGTTCATGCTCACTTTTGCGTTCGCTGTCACTTGAGAAGTGACAAAACCACCTTGGGTAAACTGACCCTTAAAATCAACGGCAAAAGCCGAAGTCGCAATAAAAAAACTACTGATTAGACTGCGGATCATCGACTAATTTTTCACCTAAAGCATTTTTCGCGTTATCGAATACCTGACCCGCTTGCTCTCTCAACTGCGTTGTTGACTGAGCGGCTTGATCCACCGATTCAATTGCACTAAAAACGCCTTCTCGGTGATCTTCCCAGTTAATGAATAAATACAGGGTGCCAATCACAACCCCGATTCCTAGCAACTTAAACATGTCACCAAACCCTCACAAATAACCGTGGCATATGCCCCGCGTGTTAATTCAAATTGAATACTTATGTCTGAATTATATACTTGTGCCTTTAAATTCCTAGGGATTAAACGGGATGAGCGATAAGCCGCATCCACCCTTTGTTTTTTAAGGCCCTCGATCCAAGGGGAATATTCTTGCGCAAACTCTGCATACCAATCGGCCATTCCCCCTTGTGCTAGCAGGTCACCATCACCCCACAAAGGCAAAGCCACATGAATGTCTTGCTGTTCATAGCGACCTAAAACATCATCGTTTAACGCTTCTACAACGAAAACAGAGGTTGAGTTAGACATTTGCATTACATCCCCGACTCGCGGTGATAAATCGCCAAAATCAGCCAAGCGTTTTTTCAGCATTTCATTAAACAGATGCGCTCGCGCAGCCGATAATAAAATACCTTTTAACGCTCTTTTACGAGGTTTAAATTCGCCAGTGAGCATTTCAAAGGCCTGCTGAATGTTTTTGCCTTCATGCCCAAAACGTTGTGCACCAAAGAAATTCGCCACGCCCTTTTGCGCGAGATTAACACGCTCATCCAGTAAATCTAAATCAGCGCCCGATGCTTCTCGCAAAACAATCTCAAATTGATTACTGACATGTGTCCCTGTTCTCAACTTACGATGATGAGATTCGGAACGCAGGATTTTGACGTACCCATCTTCCAGTTCAGAAAAACACTCTGCCCAATTAGGTTCAGGCTTTCCCGCCAAATCTACACTGAACCACTGAAAAGTCACCGCATTGCGGTCCTTTAAACCAGAGTAGCCCACATCTCGAGCCGAAATACCCGCTGCTTTTGCCAATTGACGAGCAACCCATTCCGTATTTTGACCCGATTTCTCAATCCACAATAGCCGGTGTTGGCCTTCACCAGAAGGTTCAAAACCCAGTTGTTCAGTGACGATAAAGTCTTCATTGACTGATTTCAATTTGGCGCAGTGGCTCAATTGAGTCCTCCTCAATAGGTTTTGGGGCTAGAGTAGGATCGGGCGCATTAATAATTTGCACCCAAATCTCATCTTTCCCGACAAATCCTAATTCTTCTCGAGCCACCGCTTCAATAGCACCCGGCTCATTTTTTAAACGATCAACCTCACCATACGCCTCTTCATTACGGTGTTTAAGCGCTTCGTTTTGCCCTTCAACAATGCTCAGTCGCTCCTGTAACGAAAAAAGCTCGGCGTAGCCTCCATCAGAAGACCACAGCCGAGCTTGTAGGTAAAGTGTCGCTAGAACACCAACAATTAAGAGAATCTTAAATGAATGTTTAGCGAGCAAAATACATTACTTCAAGTTGTAGAACGCATCTTTACCAGGGTAAGTTGCTTTCGCACCCAATGCTTCTTCAATGCGCAACAACTGGTTGTATTTCGCAATACGGTCTGAACGAGACATAGAACCCGTCTTAATCTGACCACACGCTGTCGCAACCGCCAAATCAGCAATCGTCGTATCTTCTGTTTCACCCGAACGGTGAGAAGAAACCGCTGTGTAACCTGCTTCTTTTGCCATTGCCATTGCATCAAACGTCTCAGTCAAAGTACCGATTTGGTTCACTTTGATTAGGATTGAGTTTGCAATATCTTTGTCGATACCTTCTTTCAAAATCTTAGAGTTTGTTACGAACAAATCATCGCCGACCAACTGAACTTTCTTGCCAATCTTGTCTGTCAAGATCTTCCAACCGTCCCAGTCGCCTTCGTCCATACCGTCTTCGATTGAGATAATTGGGTACTTGTCACACCAATCCGCCAAGTAATCAGCAAATTCAGCTGAAGAGAATGTACGGTTTTCAGAAGCCAATACGTATTGACCATCTTTGTAGAACTCAGAAGATGCCGCATCAATTGCAATCATTACTTCTTCGCCCGCTTTGTAGCCAGCGGCTTCAATCGCTTCAAGGATAACTGTGATCGCTTCTTCGTTTGAAGACAAATCTGGTGCAAAACCACCTTCATCGCCCACTGCAGTGTTCATGCCTTTATCGTGCAATACTTTTTTCAATGCGTGGAATACTTCTGAACCACACTGCAAAGCACGAGAGAATGAATCAAAACCGACAGGCATAATCATGAATTCTTGAAGATCAACTGAGTTATCTGCGTGCTCACCACCGTTGATGATGTTCATCATCGGAACAGGCATTGAGAAGTCTTTATTGCCAATCAACTCGCCCATGTACTGGTACAAAGACAATTTTTTCTCAGCTGCCATCGCGTGCGCTGTTGCCATAGACACTGCCAAGATTGCATTCGCACCCAAGCGACCTTTGTTGTCTGTACCGTCAAGGTTAATCATCGTGTTATCGATGTCTGCTTGATCCGCTGCTTCACGACCCAAAAGCGCATCACGGATTTCAGTGTTTACTGCGTTAACCGCTTTCAATACACCTTTACCACCGTAAACGGCTTTATCGCCATCACGCAACTCAACCGCTTCACGAGAACCTGTAGAAGCACCTGAAGGCACTGCTGCACGACCAAATGCACCTGAAGCCAAAGTTACTTCAGCTTCAACTGTCGGGTTACCACGTGAATCAATGATCTGACGAGCATGAATATTTTCAATAATTGACATTACTATCTCCAAAAAATGTTGTGCGCTTTTGCCAAGCTACCTTCCTTCTTTTAAGGGTCTTTTCAAAACCATTAAGAGAAGTGAAGGTGAAATCAGTAGCTCCTAGCTGTCTGCGCGGTTAAATTTAAATCCTAAAAATCATACACGAAGCCCATAAAATCGCAACTGGATTCAATGGGCTTCATAAAACTGTCACGAATTACAAGCTGTCTTCAGCAAACGGCTGAGACTTTGCAATTTCATCCAATGCCTTCAATTGAGCCAAAACTGGCTTCAATTGATGCAACGGCCACATATTCGGACCATCGCTTTTAGCATTGGCTGGGTCTGGGTGAGTTTCCATAAACAAGCCCGAGATACCGACAGCCATCGCAGCGCGCGCCAAAACAGGCACCATTTCACGCTGACCGCCTGAACACGAACCTTGACCACCCGGTTGCTGAACCGAATGCGTTGCATCAAATACCACAGGACAACCTGTTGAACGCATTGAAGCCAAACCACGCATATCCGACACCAAGGTGTTATAACCAAAGCTCGTGCCTCGATCACAGACCATAATCTGCTCGTTGCCCGTGCTTTTCGCTTTATCAACCACATTGTTCATATCCCAAGGCGCCATAAACTGACCCTTTTTGATATTCACAGGTTTGCCTTGCTTAGCTACATTGACAATAAAGTTCGTTTGACGCGCCAAAAATGCAGGCGTTTGCATGATATCCACCACACTTGCCACTTCATCCAATGGAGTATCTTCGTGAACATCTGTTAAAACAGGCACACCGATTTCCGTTTGCACACGTTGCAAAATACGAAGGCCTTCTTCCAAACCCAAACCACGAAAGCTGTCCAATGATGAACGGTTCGCTTTATCAAACGACGACTTAAATACGAATGGAATACCCAATTCATCCGTCATCGTTTTCAAAGTTTCAGCCGTGTCCATAATCATCGCTTCTGATTCAATGACACAGGGCCCTGCAATCAAAAAGAATGGCTTATCTAAACCCGCTTCGAAATGACACAAATTCATTATTTAATTCCTTTCAATGCTTTCGCAGCATGAATAAAGGCCGTGAATAAAGGATGACCATCACGCGGTGTTGATTTCAACTCTGGGTGGAACTGACCTGCCACCATCCAAGGGTGCACATCTTTCGGCATTTCAACCATTTCAACCAAATTACCATCGACTGAACGACCTGAAATCACCAAACCTGCATCTTCCAGTTGTTTCGTGTAATTTTCATTCACCTCATAACGGTGACGGTGACGTTCAACAATCACACCTTTACCATAGGCTTCAGCTGCAAGCGTGTCTAACTTCAATTTACATTCTTGAGCCCCTAAACGCATAGTACCGCCTAAATCGACATCTTGGTGACGACGCTCAGTCGAACCATCCGCATTCACCCATTCCGTAATCAAAGCCACGACTGGGTAAGGTGTTTCAGCATTCAATTCTGTTGAATGGGCATCTTTAAGGCCTGCAACATTACGTGCAAATTCAACCACTACAACTTGCATACCCAAACAAATACCTAAATAAGGTACCTTGTTTTCACGCGCATATTTAACGGTCTCAATCTTGCCCTCTACACCACGCTCACCAAAGCCGCCTGGCACCAAAATCGCATCCATATTTTCTAGACATGATGTGCCATTTTCTTCAATTGTTTCTGAGTCGATGTGATGAATTTTCACTTTCACACGCTCATGAATACCTGCGTGTTCCAAGGCTTCATTCACTGATTTATACGCATCCACTAGATCAACGTATTTACCGACCATCGCAACATTAATAATGTCATGCGAATTCATCAAACGATCGACTACATCATCCCAGTCGCTCAAATCCGCTTCTGGTGCATGGCTCAAACCGAATCGATTCACTACCAAATCATCCAAACCTTGCGCTTTCAATAGCGAAGGAATGCGGTAAATCGTATCCGAGTCTGCCGCAGTGATAACCGCGTTCGGCTGTACGTTAGTAAACAACGCAATTTTGTTCTTTTCTGATTCTGGAATTTCGCGGTCGGTACGACAAATCAACACATCCGGCTGAATACCGATTGAACGCAACTCTTTAACTGAGTGCTGAGTCGGCTTCGTTTTCAACTCACCTGCTGCTGCAATATAAGGCACCAACGTCAAATGCATATACATTGAACGCTCACGACCTAGCTCAACACCCAACTGGCGAATCGCTTCCATAAACGGCAATGATTCGATATCTCCAATCGTACCACCGACTTCAATCAAAGCAATGTCATAACCTTGACCAGCTTTCATTACACGGCGTTTGATTTCATCGGTAATGTGAGGAATCACCTGAACCGTTCCGCCTAGATAATCACCACGACGCTCTTTACGCAAGACGCTTTCATAAACCTGACCGGCAGAGAAACTGTTGTTTTGACTCATACGAGAACGGATAAAACGCTCGTAATGGCCTAAGTCCAAATCTGTTTCTGCGCCATCGTCTGTAACAAAGACTTCACCATGTTGGAACGGACTCATCGTACCCGGATCGACGTTAATGTACGGATCCATTTTGACCATTGTGACTTTCAAGCCACGTGCTTCAAGAACGGCTGCAAGAGATGCAGATGAAATGCCTTTGCCCAGCGATGAAACAACACCGCCTGTAATGAAAATATAGTTGGTCATGCAATGCCCTGTGGTGAAATCAGACTTCTTTAATAATCGACGTATTATCGCTGATTTTAACCCTTCAATCAATCGGGATTTTTCTGCAAATAAAAGCGTTTTTGCAAAATAGACGATAAATTCGGCTGATGATTTTCTAACCACTGCTCAACGGTTTGCTCAGCATCGATTGATTTATTTTCAATTTGGCCATCGCCGACCTCTTGCTGAAGCAAGTCATACATCTTCGGGTCGTAATCTTCGTAAGCAATATTGTCATTTTCAGGTTGCGATAAATCCATGATTTTTTCTGGCAAAGCCTGAACATCCAAGTCTTGATGCGTGTTTTTATGCGCTTTCACCTGCTGTTCAAAAGCCTCTAGTCGTTGAATCAACTCAGCATTCTCTCGTGCTTCTATCCAATCAGGATTCGCCAAAGACACTTGCTCAAACAAGGCCTGTGCTTTCACCAACTCACCCGCTCTCGACCATGCCACGGCTTGATTAAAGCGGGCTTGGTCTGAATCCACTTTGGCCCAAACCCGAGCCGCTTGTTCATAGTCTTGGGCACGAAAATAAGCCGTCGCTTTCCAATTCAAATCTTTAAAGGCCTTAGCCGCCAAATCAAACTCTCGATTTTGATACAACTCATAGGCGTATTGATCATCGGTTTGCCATAAACCGTTGGCTAAAACAGGTTCAGATGTCGGCAGATTTAACGCCAGCACCCAAACGGCAATCACCACACCTCGACGATAAAACACCAACACCAAAGGCAACATCAACAATAAAAGCCAATAACTTTGGTCTTTCCAGCGCTCAACGGAATCATCAGACGATTGAGGATTAAAATACGGCTTATCGGATTCAATCGACCCAATCACGCTCGACCAGTCCGCCTTTGAATCGACCACCCAAACCGACTGCCCCTGCTCTTTCGGCTCAACTAAGGCTTTGGCTCTCTCCAACCCATTGGAGGCAAAACGCTCTTCATTATCTGGCATCACATCTGCATTTAACGCGCGTAAATAAGCCATGAAAACCGACGCATCGCGCGTGGCAGACAACACATCAAAGGCTTGAGACTTTTCACCGACTTGTTCATAAGCAATCAACCGCCAACGGTCATCCCGCTCTAGCAAAGCCTGCTCAAATTGAACAATCGACGCTGAATCCAGCGCATCCACATTCACAATCAACACATTGGTATATTGATTCAATGATTTCTGCATCGGTTCTCGCTCAAAGCTCAAGCCTGATAACACCAGCACACTCAAAAACACCAAACCCATCAAGGCCAAAGGACGCCCCAATGAAGTACGTCCACCCGTGGTCATTTCTGCTTGCAGCGAAGCCTCGCAGACTGAATCCAAGTCATGCTCAGCCTGACGCAATCCACGCCAATACCAAACGACCCAAATCACGGTCGGTAATATCAGAAGCAAAAACCAAGGACGCGCAAACCCTATTTCCATCGTGTGCGCCCCCAATTCAATGCCAACATCAAAAAGCTAAAGCCCATCAACCATAATGATGCAAACCATTCCGTCACGGCTCTTTGTCGATATTGCTGCATTTCAATTTGATTCATCTGATTAATGGATTCACCCAAATCCTGCAACGCCTGTGCATCCGATGCACGGAAATACTGCCCATCGGTCGCCTTGGATAAACCTTTCAATAAAGCGGTATCCAAGGCGCCATCAAAAACGGGTCCATTCGATTCATTCCAACGCCCCTGTTCCGCAAGTTTTTCTTCTTCCGTCAATGCGCTTAAACCCACCGTATGCACCACCGCGCCTTGTTTTCTGGCATATTCTGCCACCACTAAGGGCGATAAAGTTCCGTGTGTATTGGCACCATCACTGATTAAAATCACATTTTTGCCTTCCGAAATCGCCATCGCAAGGCCTTCGGCTAACGCCGTTCCACCACCTGCCAAGCCAATTTCTAGGGCTTTTACTTGATCCAAAACAAACGCCATATCGCGCGTCGGTTTAAACAGTCGTTCCGCACGATCGCCAAACACCACAATCCCGATACGCTCACCTTGTCGAGTCGGCAACCACTGGGTTAAAAACGATTGCACCGTTTGTAAACGATTTTGCTCACCCAAATCATCATCCGCCATACTGGCTGATAAATCGATGGCTAAAATCAACTCACGCCCTAAATCCGCTTCTGGAGGTAAAGGAGCGACCCATTGAGGCCTCATTAATGCCAAAACAAAACACAGCCAAGTCAAAATCAACAATCGAATAGGCCATTTTGAGGCCTTATTTAAACGATTGCCATCTTCAATCCACCATTGCTGAATTTGCGCATAAAAAGGCACTTTTAAGGCCTTATTCGCCGTCGTTGCAGCGCCAAAACGGTAAATAAACCATGGCAAAGGCAATAAAAACACCGCCCAAGCCCATGCAAACCCCCATTCATTGCTTAACCAAAACATCGACTGCTCCGAATCCAAGGTTTTAAGGCCTGAAAGTAAATTTTTGCTTGATTTGAATCACACTGAGGGTGATAAGGATTCGGCGGCTCAGGCAATTGCCCTTTCACCGATTTTGAATTCAAAAAATGCACCCAATCTGATGCAGATAAGGCCGCAACCGAAGAATCCGAGTTCAACTCAGTCCACGCCCGCTTCATCTCGCGCAAGCTGGCTTGCACGCGCGCAGATTCACTCAGTTCCGCATCCGATTGAATCTGTTTAATTTGCTTGAGCAATCGCCAGCGCGTATGGGGCAATCGTCGCCAAATCCAGACCGACATCATCAGCATCATCGCCAACGCAAGCAAACCGATCAGCCACCAACCCGGTGCAGGTGGCCAAAAGCCAACGACATCTGGCTCAACGATACCGTGCAATGAGACCAGCTGGTATTGCAACTGCGCATTCATCGTAACCAACCTTGCAATTGCTCTAATGCACTGATTTGCGTCATCATCGGCCAAACGTTGGCGTTCAACTTCTGCCCCCATCGCATCCAATCCGCTTGCTGCATCGCATGCAATTCACTTTGACGCTCAGACATTTTCTTTAAAGCCTCACCACTCAATGACAACTGAGATTGCCCATCGCTCAACGAGAGTGATGTCACTCCATCCCAACCGCGTTCAAATTCATCGCTAATTGGTAGCAAAACCCAATCCCCTCGCGGCATCCAATCGTGCGGACAATCAGCCACCGATGACAGCCAATACCCTCGATCGCCTTGGCGCAATTCGCCTTGTTCCACCGTCACCGCCGCAACATTCAGCGAGATTTGTTTGCCAACCGCTCTAGGCTGAACCTCAACCATTTCCGTCAACACTCGCACCCAATCAGGCGTGCGCGCACTCGCTTGAAACTGCAAAACGCCTTTATCCGTCAACACCGTCGCACCGACTCGATCACCTTCAGACAAATGCCACCAACCCAATAAAGCCGCGGTTTCCAACGCTAGAGCTGACTTCAATTGGCCTTGAGTCGCCCAATACATGGATGAACGTAAATCCACACAAATCCGAATATTTTTACGCTTTTCCTCGGTCACCAAACGCACATACGGCTTACCCAGACGCGCCGAAATCCGCCAGTCCATCTGACGCACATCATCACCTGCTTGGTACTGACGTGTTTCATCCAATTCCAAACCACTGCCGTGTAATTTCGAGCGATGCGCGCCTTTTAAAATCTGACGCGCATAATGACGTGACGAACCACCCCGCAAGCGACGAACGAGAAACTTCTGTGCCAACAAGGTCTCAAGCGAAACCGCTAAACTCATAGCACCACAGAATTTAAGATATCTTGAATCACATCATCTGCCGTTACACGATCAGCCATCGCTTGATACGACAACAACAAACGGTGACGCAATACAGGAAACAACATCGTCTGAATATCAATCGGTTCGACATGCGCTCGATCATTCAACCATGCGTGCGCTCGCACGGCTTTATCCAATGTCAAAGTCGCTCGCGGACTCACACCTTGCTCGATGTATCTATGGCCTGTGCGCGTTGCACACACCAAAGCCACTAAATAACGCTCTAAATCTTCACTCAGAAAGATGGCTTTAACTTCATCACGCGCCGCTAATAAGGCCTCTTTAGACACCGCTTGTTCGACTTTTTGAAAATCACGCTCACGCACTCGACGCATCACCGCCAATTCCGTTTCCGCACTCGGATAATCCAATTGAACATGCAAAGCAAAACGGTCAAGTTGCGCCTCGGGTAGCGCGTAAGTCCCTTCTTGTTCCAAAGGGTTTTGCGTCGCCAAGACCATAAACGGCTCGGGTAAATCATAGCGTTTACCCGCCACGGTAATTTGATGCTCCGCCATGGCTTCCAACAAAGCCGCTTGCACTTTCGCAGGCGCACGGTTGATTTCATCCGCTAAGATAAAGTTGTGAAACAAAGGCCCAGGCACATAATCAAAACGTTCGTTCTTCGCAGAGTAGATTTCTGTGCCTGTTAAATCCCCCGGCAATAAATCAGGGGTGAATTGAATGCGTTGAAAATCTCCTTCAACGGAATCCGATAATGCTTTCGCCGCCGTTGTTTTCGCCAGCCCAGGCGGGCCTTCTAAAAGCACGTGACCTTCAATCAAAAGGCCAATCATTAAACTGTCAATCAAGGCCGACTGCCCCAAAACAACTTGGTGCATTTGCGCGATGGCAGATTGAAACTGTGCTTGATGGCTCATAGGGATTGTCCTGTTAAATGACTTGGAAATCCGGCTATTATACCTTAGGGAATGACATCACAAAACGCGCGCCTGACTCCGTGTTCTCAACGCTCATTTGACCATTAAACGAATTCTCAATAATCATTTTTGACATATATAAACCCAATCCCGTGCCATTGAGTGACTTGGTTGAAAAATAAGCATCGAATAAGTTTTTCATCACCACAGCAGGAATGCCACCTGCATTATCCTCAACAATAATCTGTTTCTCGCCTATCATCCCCGGTTGTAGGGTTATACGGACCCACTTTTGCTCAGTTGAATGCAATGCGTGCTGCTCGATGGCGTTTTTCAATAAATTTAGAATGACTTGCACAGTTGAAGGAAATGAGGCAACGCTTGATACGTCAAAGCCCTTGCCAAAGCGAGACAAGTTTTCATTGTGTGAGTATTGCAATCAACCGATGAGTTAACAGCACTTAAACCGCGTTCCGCTTGCAAACTAAAAATTAAGAAATCCAATTAATCAGAGGCTTCATACCAAGCTTGCGCGGCAACAATTTCCCTCTGCTGTTGGGACTGATATTAAGATGCGAGAGAGTATAAAAAAGCAAAACACTCGCTGGAAGGATAAGGATGACATACAGCTTGGTATTCAGCTTTGCACGTGTGAATCGTTTGAGTAGCCAACCGAGTTGCATTGATAACATTCCTGCATATTTCAAGACTTGGATTATACAAAATTAAAACAGAAATGCTATCAACAGGCGTCAGTGTTGAATCAACGACGCTTATTATCAATCAATGTTTTTTCAGCTTTTGCGCCCAAGTAAACATACACACCCAGACCAATCAAAAGCACAACCGCTGAAATCATGATCAATGCGGCATGAGATAAGTATTCTGCCTGTCCCATTGCACCTTTAAACATCAACAACAAGGCCTCAATCGAAACGGCCACCAAAATAGAAGCCATAAAACGCGTAATCGTTCGACGCGTCGTTGAGTGACGGAAGATGTCTTTATGCGTCAAAACTTCTTCTTCGAGCGTTGTTTTTGCGAGATCAAAAATCGCCATTCCTAAAGTGAGATAGATAATGGCAGTAAAAGGCTGATGGTAATCGGTGTTGCCACTGAACATAGACGTCATTTCGCTGAAGGCAGAAAACAATAGCATGCCAACGACTGCAAACAAGCCTAAGCTGAACACTGCGTGAGTCACTTTAAACACTGGCTCAAAGCGTGTGCGAAGATGATCCCCCATCAAAAAACGGATCGTTTCGGACAAATCTAAATCCAAAACCATGTAGCCCATGACCTTATCACCATCCATTACTTGGATGGCTGAACTCAAGCACAACGAATGATCCACGCAAGACAAATACGGCTCCGTCACAACAACATCACCCGATGCCTTCGCCTGTAGGAAATACGGACGTTGCGAGCGGTCTTTACCCTCACCTGATTCGGTTTCAATCTGACCATCATTTAAGAGGAAGTTATCATTCAACTGCACGCCATTAGCATCCAGCATGTAGAACATGGTAATAAAGCCATAGTTGTGCGAAATATCTTTCAGCGTACGTTCACGAAATTTCGCATCGAGCATCAAATCTTTCTCAGCAATGCCATGAAGAATCGAACCCAGTAACTCTTGCAATGCCTCTCGGTTGTCATGGTAACGTTCGATTTCTGATAAATAATTACGACTCATTTTTCATTCATTCCTAATTCTTTCATTTTACGGGTGAGCGTATTTCGCCCCCACCCCATCAGCCGAGCGGTTTCTTGCTTATGGTCTTGCGTGTGCGCCATTACTTCTTCAATGACCGACTGCTCAAGCATTCGTTCGGCTTTGTAATAAATATTTTCTTCGCCTTTTTCTAAGGCCTCATTCACCCAATCACGCAAGACATCGCTCCAAGGTTCATTCGTCTGCGATGTAGAGTGTGTTTTTTTACCCAATATATCAGGGGGCAAATCCCCTAATTCAACCCGTTCATTCGGTGCCATAATCGTTAACCATAACGCCACATTCGCCAGCTGGCGAACATTACCCGGCCATTCATAACGCGTTAAAAACTGAAGCGCTTTCTTGGATAACTTTTTCGGCACCATCCCTTGGTCTAAGGCTGATTTTTCGAGATGATGCACCATCAATTTTGGAATATCTTCTTTACGTTCTCGAAGCGGTGGAATTTGAATACGAATCACATTCAAACGATGGAATAGATCTTCACGAAAATCGCCTCGTGCCACAAGGTCTTCTAAATTTTGGTGCGTGGCTGCCACAATTCGGACATCGGTTTTCATCAACTGTGTACCGCCGACTCGGTGAAACTCGCCATAACTCAACACACGTAGCAATCGAGTTTGCAAATCCAATGGCATATCACCGATTTCATCTAAAAACAGCGTACCGCCATTGGCTTGCTCAAAACGACCAATGCGCTTGTCATGTGCGCCTGTAAAGGCACCTTTTTCATGACCAAACAATTCAGACTCTAGCAAATCTTTGGCAATGGCCGCGGCATTAATCGCAACGAATGATTTATCTTTTCTCGGGCTGTTATCGTGCAATGCTCGAGCAATGAGTTCTTTACCCGTCCCTGTTTCACCGTTAATCAATACCGACACAGTAGTGGTCGATAAACGACCAATGATACGAAACACTTCTTGCATCGAAGGCGCTTCACCAATGATGTCAAATTCGCCCGGTGCATCATTTTTAATTTGAGCCACACTGGCAGAGCTTGCTTTTTTTAGTGCGCGATCCACCAAATCCAGCATTTCTTGCAAATCAAACGGCTTAGGCAAATACTCAAACGCACCACCTTGGAACGCACTGACTGCACTTTCCATATCTGAAAACGCCGTTGAAATGATGACAGGTAAACGAGGAAAACGGGCGTGAACTTTTTCTAGGAACTCAAAACCATCCATGCCCGGCATACGAACATCACTGATGATTAAATCGGGCTGCTCACCTTCTAATGCAGGCCATGCCTCGTCTGCGCAATCATAGACTTTGATTTGATAATCATGTTTTCCAAGCGCCTTTTGCAGCACCCAGCTGATGGAAGGATCATCTTCGACAATCCAAATTGTTGGTGAAGTTTCCATATCGGTATCCTTTTACACTTGCACCATTTTAGAGCATTCTAATTTTGGATTTATGTAAGATTTAAGGCCTTTTCATCTCAAGCCTCAAGTCTTACATCTCTTCGCGAACTCAGTCGCGAAGAGTGTTTGATTTAAAAGATCGAGTTATTTTTTGAACTCTGGGTAAGCTTCCATGCCACATTCAGACATATCCACACCCTGCATCTCTTCTTCTTCTGTCACACGTAGACCCATTGTGACTTTCAAGATGTACCACACTACGAAACTTGCAGCGAATACCCAAGCGAAGATTACGAATGCACCGTACAACTGAGCACCTAGCGTTGCATCAGCGTTTGAAAGCGTTACCGCAATCAGACCCCATACACCCACGATACCGTGTACTGAAATCGCACCGACTGGATCATCAATTTTGATTTTGTCCAAAGTGATGACAGAGAACACTACCAAGATACCACCGATTGCACCAATCAACGTTGCCAAACCTGGCGTTGGAGCCAAAGGTTCTGCAGTAATCGATACTAGGCCTGCTAACGCGCCATTCACAGCCATTGTCAAATCGGCTTTGCCGAACAAGAAGCGAGCTGTAATCAAAGCGGCAATCAAACCACCGGCTGCTGCCATGTTCGTGTTAACGAATACCATTGCAACGGCATTTGCTTCTTCGATGTTTGACACTTTAAGCTCAGAACCACCGTTGAAACCGAACCAACCCAACCAAAGGATGAACATACCTAGCGCAGCTAGAGGCATATTTGCACCTGGGATTGCACGCACTTCACCGTTAGGACCGTATTTGCCTTTACGCGCACCTAGCAAGATAACACCCGCCAAAGCTGCTGCCGCACCGGCCATGTGAACAATACCTGAACCTGCGAAATCTTGGAAACCTGCAGCATCTAGGAAACCGCCACCCCATTTCCAGTAACCTTCCAATGGGTAGATAAAGCCAGTAAACACAACAGCAAATGCAAGGAATGCCCACAACTTCATACGCTCAGCAACTGCACCCGATACAACTGACATTGCTGTCGCTACGAATACAACCTGGAAGAAGAAATCTGCCATGCTTGAATAGTAAGGTGCGTCATCGCCACCCGCTAGAACAGACTCAACTGAGTTATCTGCACCCAAGAAGAAACCAAATTCTGGGAAGAAACCGCTGTCGCCAGAACCGTACATGATGTTATAACCCACAAACATGTACATGATACATGCTATGGCAAACAACGAAACGTTCTTAACTAGAATTTCAGTGGTGTTCTTTGAACGAACCAAACCGGCTTCCAACATTGCGAAACCTGCGGCCATCCACATAACGAAGGCACCTGAAATTAGGAAATAAAAGGTATCTAAAGCGTACCCAAGCTGAATCGTATTATTTAACGCTTCCATTTGAAAACTCCTTAGATCGCTTCGTTGCCGGTTTCACCGGTACGAATTCGAATCACATTTTCCAATTCAGTGACGAAGATTTTTCCATCACCGATTTGACCTGTACCTGCAGACTTAGCAATTGACTCCAAAACCTGATCCAAAAGCTCGCTAGAGATCGCAATCTCTAGCTTGATTTTTGGAAGGAAGTCGACAACGTATTCAGCACCGCGATAAACTTCAGTATGGCCTTTTTGACGACCAAACCCTTTAACTTCAGAGACTGTAATCCCTGTGACGCCAATCTCAGACAACGCGTCGCGCACGTCGTCGAGTTTGAACGGTTTGATAATGGCTGTTACAAGCTTCATATCGACCTCTCAAAAATTAGAATGATTTAGAAACGCTAAATACTGTGTAAGTTTCGTCGTCTGTTGCTTCGTCATCAAAATCAGTGCTTGTAAATGCAACACCGAACTCCATACCAGAGAACTCTTTAGAGAAACCTAAAGTCGCGTATGTGTTAGATGTATCGTAATCACCGTATGCGAAGCTCACGCCCAAACCAGAAAATTCAGTACCGTAAGACACTTCGATGTTGTCTGGCATATCATCCAAACCTGCTGCGTATGACAAACCGAAGTCACCGTATGACAAACCTAGGTACATTTCAGAAAAATCATTACCTGGTTGAGAGCTTGGGTAAGAGTAAGCAATGTAACCCACATCATAACCAATTGAACCCGCTTCGCCTGCATAACCGAAGTAATAATCCATTTCTACAGAAGCGCCAGAAAATTCAACATTCGAACCCCAAACACCCGCGTAAGCACCAGACTCATGCGCGTAATCAAAGCCACCTTGAATTGCAGGCGTACCGTCTACATCAGAACCCTGCTGAAGACCACGCCACAAGTAATCAGACGTCAATGTCACGTTTGCTGAAAACGGAGATGCTTCTTCAGCCATTGCTGATGGTGCCGCGATGATTGCAGTAGAAGCGATTAATGAAGCTAGGATTGTTTTTTTCATCTGTGTACTCTCCAATGAGTTGTTATCAAAAAATTCACAGACTCTATTGCACCGCTCGTGCCAACTTTTAAAACAATATAAATAACAATAACTTACAAAAAGACAAACAAAAAATACGCACCTTTTGGGTGCGCCCTTTTTTCCATAATAGTGCAATACTACTTAGGCAGTCGAATCAAGAAACACGCGCCCTCATCTACATTGAAAGCCGTCAATTACCCATAAAAATGATCTTCGACAATCGACTTCGACATGTAAAGCCCCAGGCCTGTGACGTTAAGGTCCTTAGTGGAAACATACGAATCAAATTCTTTAAACTTGATCGAAAGACTGCGAATCTTTTGAAGCGATTCGGTCAGCTAATCAATGGCATTTTTAATCAAATTACTCAACACTTGTCTTAATTCACGCTCATACCCATACACCACCATCTTCTCTCCCTAAACACTGACAATAATGGATGGTTTATGAAACAGTCCTTTAAACATTTGTCACAACGAGTACACCTGCTGATAAACATCAAAGTAGGACTTTTCTTTATCGGGATGAAATAAATCTCAAAAATCTGAAATCGTCTGATCAAACTCACGAATCAATTCTTTATTCATTAAAAGCGTTGTCAGAGGCCCGTTGATGTGAAATCATTGCCAGCTTCGACTTCATCGTAGCCTTGAGTTTTTTCTTGCTAATGAAAAAATTTCCTTCCCTACCTCAACGAACAGATGAAATGCCTGACTCCGGTGAAACCCCTCAATCCAATGCCTTTGTTATGGTTCTCCTCGCAAGCTATGTGATTTCGGGTGCAGCAGCCATGTTTTATCAAGTGGGCTGGACACGCACTTTATCCCTAATACTAGGCACCAACACCTACGCGTTCACGACCATGCTGGCCACATTTTTAACAGGAATCGCCTTGGGCAGCATCTTATATCGAAAACTCCCTAAAACTTGGTCGCGCACTGCACTATACATCGGTATTAAGTTATTCATTGTATTGTCGGTTCTCATGACGATTCCATTATTCGACCGATTACTTATTTATTATCTATCGCTGCGCTCAATGATGCTTGAGCCCTGGCAGGACCTACATATCATTCGCACACTTTTAGCTTCGATGATTATGTTCTTACCGTCACTGGGTATGGGGTTACTCTTCCCGATTGTCTGTGATCCAGCCCCAATCAAAGTAAAAAAATGAGCCATCTGGTTGGACGCACCTATGCTCTAAATGCAATGGGCGCCGTTTGGTGCCCCTGTTGCGGGTCTTCTAATAGTGCCCGTCATAGGCCTACAAAACACGCTTTATTTAGGTGCTTTTTTAAGCCTTATTGCAGGCTTACTGGTCCTACTTCAATCAAGCGAATTCAACAAGGATCGAAAATTGACCGTCGGCGCCCTCAGCTCTCCCTTCGTCATTTTTTTTGTTTTATCCACCGACCCTTGGGCACCTCGCATGATCAGCACAGGCATTTATATCTACGCCAAAAACTACTTCAACGCAGCAAACAATTTCCAACAACTGGCAGCTGAGCGTGATGACGTTCAAATGGCTTCTCGCAGCGCCATCTGGGAAGCCGCGATGAAAAACTAAGACCTTCTTTACTGTAAAGATGGACGTGTTGATACAGTCGCAGTCATGCAAAACCGAGAAGGCGTTCGCAGCTTAATGGTGAACGGTAAAATTGATGCCAGTGCACGCGGTGAAAAAGATATCGCCACTCAAATTATGCTGCACAAAGACCCGAAAAACGTCTTCCTCGTCGGCTACGCCAGCGGTATGACAGCAGGAGCATTATTAACTCACCCTATTGAATCACTTGAAGCGGCAGAGATTTCACCTTCCATTGTTGAAGCCTCAAAACTCTTTAATCACTTTAACGGCAACCCGCTGGCTGATCCTCGTCTAGACTTACAAGTTCGTGATGCTCGACAAATGTTGATGACATCCGACAAAATGCACGATGTTGTACCACTCGTATGCAAATAGGCTTGATTGCCCTTTAATCCAAGGATTGGAGGGCTGAGAAACAATCACATCGTGCATTTTGTCGGATGTCATCAACATTTGTCGAGCATCACGA
>JAAZVR010000082.1 GCA_018623305.1 Thiotrichales bacterium
ACTTGCTAAAACAATCTTTTTCATATCAAAATCACACTATTAAAATTTGTGTGAATTATAGCGAGATAACTCATGAAAATCACATTGGTGCTTCTTATATTTTTCAGTAGCTTATCCGCATGGGCGGAAACATCATACCTCGAAACAAATGAGGGTGATGAAATCACCATTCATCACTCCAAAGCAACGATCGAATCAACTCGACCGACGTTGATTTGGTTCACTGAAGGCTACAGAGAGCGTCAACCCTTTGTTAGCCTCATTCAACGCTTAAACGACTTTGGGCATGATGTTTGGGTGGTGGATATTCTGGAATCCATGTTTTTACAAAGAACGCCAGCGAACGTTCGCGGTTTAACCGGTGCAGGGGTTGAAGCCGTTGTTAAGGAGGCTCAATCTCAAGGAAAGCCTTTTATCGTCGCATCGACTGGCCGCATGAGCTTGATTGCACTTCGAGGCCTTCGCCTATGGCAGTTGAATGAAGAACCTAAAGATGGACATGGCCTACTCAATCAGCTCACACTGTTCTTCCCCAATTTGTACGACACTCCCGAACGCGCTGGCGATGCACCCAAATTGTTCCCAATTGTGAAAAACACCTCGCTACCGATTACGATTTTCCAACCGCAACTCGGTACCTTCAATCAAAAACTTCCGGAGATCATGTCTGCGTTTGAGCAATCCGGCTCAACGGTAATGGTGCGCTCGGTCAATAATGTACGCGACTGGTATTTTTTACATCGCGAACTTGACCCAATTGAACAAAAAGCCAGCGAAGCCTTACCTGAACAACTTGCTCAAATGACACAACTTTGGCAACTTGAAAAAGGTGCATATACGCCTATCACATCATTACCTGAACACAATCAAAATGAACGTCAGCGTGGCCTGCTTGCAGTAAAAGACGTTGAATTCCATTCATTTCAACTCACTGACACCCACGGCAAACGCGTTCACATTGACGATTACAAAGGCAAAGTTGTGTTGCTTAATTTCTGGGCAAGTTGGTGCCCACCGTGCGTAAAAGAAATTCCTTCGATGAATCGGTTAGCTGCGCAATTTGACCCGAAAGATTTTGAAATCGTCTCTGTCAATTTCAAAGAAGACCCCGAACAAATTCGCGCTTTTTTGAAACAAGTCCGCGTTGATTTTCCCGTACTGATGGATGTTGAAGGCGTTGTTTCAAACCAATGGCATATCTTTGGGTTCCCCAGCTCTTTCTTGATTGATCGCAATCAAAAGGTAACGCATTCCGTAAACTCTGCGATTGAATGGGATGAACCCGAAATCGCCGAAACCATTCGCACGCTGATTGAACTGAAATAACTTATAATCCCGCCCATGACTGAAGAAAAAAACATCCCTGAAAATTTCCGCATTAAGTCCTTTGTGAAACGCGAAGGCCGCATGACACAAGGCCAAAACCGCGCAATGGAAGCGCATTGGCCAACCTTTGGTGTTGAATACAACGCCGATGCAACAATCGATTTCAAGGCCTTATTCGGCAACGATAATCCTGTCGTGGTTGAAGTGGGCTTTGGCATGGGTAAATCGCTCGCTGAAATGGCGAAGAATTTTCCCGAGAATAACTATTTAGGTATTGAAGTCCACCGACCAGGTGTTGCCACTTTGCTTAAAGACATCGCTGAAATGGAACTCACGAATTTGCGAGTAATGTGCCACGATGCGGTCGAAGTATTCGAGAATATGCTGGCTGAACAATCGGTCGATCGTATGCAGTTATTCTTCCCTGACCCTTGGCATAAGAAAAAACACAATAAGCGCCGTATCGTCAAACCTGAGTTTGTGACAACCGTTGCAAGTCGTATGAAAACGGGCGGCGTTTTCCACATGGCAACCGACTGGGAAGATTACGCTCTTCAAATGATGGAAGTAATGAGCGAACACGCGGATTATAAAAACCAGTGCGGCGATCAGCAGTATGCTCCTCGCCCTGATTATCGCCCACTGACTAAGTTCGAAGCGCGCGGCCATCGATTAGGCCACGGCGTTTGGGATTTGCTATTCGAGCGCGTTTAAACGCTTAAACCAACAACGTCATCATCTTACGACGGTAGTCATTGGCGACCGTCGGATTCAATTTCTCCAACACTTTAAAAATCGCAATCAGCGTTTCTTTCGCTGGCTCAAAATAATCACCACCGATTTGCATAATGCGCAAATAAACATCACACGCCTGCGCATGTTGGCCTGCGACCATCAAAAACGCCGCCAAGTTTTCCAAGGCCTCGACATCTTTTGAATCTTGCGCCAAGGCTTCTTGAATCGAATGAATATCAGGCCCTGTCTGCATACGTTGTGCGAATTGAACCATCACGCCCCAACGTTGACCTTCATCGGTATTTTGCAAATCAGGCGGGAATTGAGAATACAAAGTCACCGCATCTTCAATACGGCCTGAACGGAACAAAACTGACATCAACATCATATAAATATCAGGGTCTTGCGAATCATTTTCATAAGCCCCTTTAAGTGTCGCAATCGCCTCATCCCACTTTTCTTCTTCAATTAATTCATTCGTTTTTTCGCGCCACTCTTGGTACAACATCTCAAATCCTTTTCTTCGTTAAATAAATAACTGCTGTAAATTGTTCATAAAATTCCAGCCCATGGGCGTAGATTGTATTTGAGTTGGGTCGTTTTTTAACAACCCTTTCTCAATCGCCTTTTGCAAACGAGGTCGTAAATGCGTTTCAATATCCAAACCCGTCGTTTCATTAAATCGCTCAATCGGCACACCCGACTTCAAACGCACCGTGTTTAACATAAACTCAAACACCAAGTCTTTTTCGCCCAAATCCGTTTGCATCAGACCTTTATTTTGCTCGACATCACTCATATAACGCTCGGGTGAATTCGCTCGCCTTGTTCGCACCGTGCCTGACTCGGTTTGCATCTTGCCATGCGCACCTGCGCCAATCCCGTAAAAATCACCATAAGTCCAGTAATTCAGATTGTGCTTCGACGCTCGCCCTGCTTGAGCATAAGCGGACACTTCATACTGATTAAAACCCGATTCAAGTAATCGCGCCTGAACCGCATCCAACATATCCCACGCTAAATCATCATCGGGCAATTCGGGTTGCGTCATCCAGAATTCTGTATTCGGTTCAATCGTCAATTGGTAATGCGACAAGTGGGTCGGCTTTAACTCCAAAGCCCGCTCCAAATCGCTGAGCGCTTCTTCTAATGTTTGATTCGGCAAGGCATACATCAAATCCAAATTGAAATTATCAAAGCCCGACTTTTTTGCGTGAGTTGCCGCATTGACGGCTTCATTCGGCGAATGAATACGCCCAAGTTTTTTCAAATGTGCAGGCTGAAAACTTTGCACACCAATCGACAAACGATTAATTCCCGCTTCGAGAAAACCGTCAAATTTTTCTTGATCCGTTGTACCGGGATTCGCCTCTAAAGTAATTTCAGCATCGCAGGCAAAATCAACGCGTTGTTTGAGTTCATTCAATAAAGTTTGAATGGATTGAGGAGAGAACACGCTCGGCGTGCCGCCGCCCATAAACACCGTTTTAATTTCAGTATCGGATAGCAAAGCTTGCTGCTGATCAAAATCATTGAGCAAGGCCTGAATATAACGACCTTCATCAATGCCCGACTGAATCGCGTGCGAATTAAAATCGCAATACGGGCATTTCTGCACACACCACGGGAAATGAATATAAAGCCCGACGGGTTTCATCCTTGCAAACGTTCCAACAAACACGCCAAAGCCTTAGCACGATGACTTAACTGGCTTTTTCGTTCTTTCGTCAACTGAGCTGCGGCACATTGGTCTGATTCAACCCAAAACAACGGATCGTAACCAAAACCACCATCACCCGCAGGCTCTGTCAAAATGCGACCTTCCCAACTGCCTTGGCAAATAATCGGCGTTGGGTCTTCTGCATGACGCATATAGACCAACACACATTGGTAACGCGCTATGCGCTCCGCTTCAGGTGTATTTTTTAATTGCTCAAGTAAATGGACATTATTCAAAGCATCCGTCGCACCTTCGCCTGAAAATCGTGCTGAATAAATCCCAGGCGCACCATTTAGCGCATCGACTTCAATACCCGAGTCATCCGCTAAAGCGGGCAAACCTGAATGCAAAGCCGCGTTTCGCGCTTTGATTATGGCATTCTCAACAAAGGTCAAACCCGTCTCTTCTACATCAGGCACATCGTATTTGGATTGTGTCTCTACAGACACACCCAAAGGCGCTAAAAGGCCTTCAATTTCAGTGACTTTACCTTGATTCCCACTCGCTAAAACAATCGTATTCATAGACATCCTTTTTAATGCGCACATTATACTGAAATAATTCACACAAAAAGATTGCGGATAAAAACCTTATAAATTACAATGTTATCAAAGTTCCGATTTATCGGTGTTAAGGAGAGGATTAAACTATGCACGATTTAGTGAAATTTTTATTGGGTTTGGTAGTGACTGTCGTAATTCCAATGGCAATCATTTTGGGTATTTACTTTGACTTCCTACCAGAAACATTGGCTGTAATTATCGCAACAGGTGCTGTTGTGTTGTCTGCGATTTACATCGTAGGTGGTAACTTGTTGATGATGTACCAAGACATCAAAACAGGCCGTTACAGCAAAGAAAAATACCGCGGTTAATTTTTAATTAATACGCACCAAAAGCCTCAGCTTGCTGGGGCTTTTTGCGTTAAAGGAAACACACAATGTCACTAGGTCATTTGTACATTATTTCTGCACCCTCTGGCGCAGGTAAAACGAGTCTTGTCAGCGCACTGGTTGAATCAACAGACAATATTTCCGTATCGGTTTCACACACGACACGTGCTATGCGCGAAGGTGAACAAAACGGCATCAACTATCACTTTGTCAGCATTGAAGAATTCCAAGCATTGAAAGCCGAAGACGCCTTTTTGGAAGACGCTCAAGTGTTCGATAACTTTTACGGAACCTCTCGCATTTGGGTTGAAGAACAATTGGCAAAAGGCATCGACATCATTTTAGAAATTGACTGGCAAGGCGCTCAGCAAGTTCGAAAAATTATGCCCAATGCATTGAGTGTATTTATTCTTCCGCCTTCAATTGAAGAGTTGGAAAAACGTTTAGGTGGACGAGGCACCGACTCGCAAGAAATTATCGATCGCCGTATGAGCGATGCGAAGTCTGAAATGTCACACTACAACGAATACACATACACTGTC
>JAAZVR010000010.1 GCA_018623305.1 Thiotrichales bacterium
TCATATGCAAACGCGCCTCAAGACGAACGCCTGACATACCCACGGGTTCGCGAATTCCCGTTTGACCATCAATCATGTATTCTTGTGGAATGACATGCAATACTTGTTGGTCGGAAGGAATCGGTGTTGATTTTGCCGTCTCTTGAACACGCGCAATATCTTCTTTGCTTACTTCACCGTTGTAAATTGCCGTCATACCATTGGTATTGATGCTTTGAATATGACCACCCGATAAGTTGATCACAACATTGGAGATTTCAACGCCTGCCATATCTTGAGCTTGGCGAACCGCTTGCATGATTGACTGAACGGTCGATTCAATATCCACTACAATGCCGCGCTTTAGCCCTTTAGAGGGTTGGATACCGACACCGGTAATATCCATCGAGCCGCTTTCATTCATTTCGGCAATCAATACTTTAATCGTGGAAGTTCCAATATCTAGCGCGGCAATCACATAAAGTCCTATGGTTTATTTCGTTTTGAGTGTGAACCCATTACTGTAACGTAAGTCGATAATTTTCGCAGATTTTAAGTCGTCTTCCGACAATTTTTTCAAGACCTGAGTAAATCGATTCAATCGTTCAATGACATTTCGTTTGCCAACATGAATTTCTAGGCCTTGAGGCAAGTGCATTTTCCAACCGATGACATTTTCATATTCAATTAAATCAGGCTTCAAAAAATGTCGCTCCGCAGTTTCATAAAGTCCCTGAAAAGTAGGCTCAAGAACCGGCCAAGGCGTTTGACTGTTGACTAAGATATTCGTCAAATTTTGATACTGTGACAATTGCGTCATTGTTGGAGTCCAACGATGACCCTGCGTATTCATCAACTGCTCACTATTCCAGCGATAGGCTGGGACATATTCCTTAAGCTCCATCACCAATTGATTCGGCCATTGAGTTTTGACAGTGACTGATTCAACCCAATTCAGCTCTTCAGCTCGTTGAGTCAATGCCTCCAAATCAACAAATAATAAGGATTCTGAACTCATCGGTTTGAGCACATTAAGTAGATCATTGGGCGTCACTTGTTTAGGCTCATTGACCAAAACAACTTGTTCAACTTTGTAGCCATACAACCAAATTGTCAGCGCAAAAGCCACTGTGACGATTAACAGCACACTTGTAAAAATGCGCTGAACAAAACCCATCATCCTTTCGTTTGCTCCAAAACCTTCAAAACCAATTGGTCAAAATCCCATCCATAGGCCTTAGCGGCCATCGGCACTAAACTGTGATCAGTCATACCAGGTACAGTATTAATTTCAAGCAGCCACGGCTGATCATCTTGATCGAGCATAATATCCACACGCCCCCAACCCGTCACTTCTGTCGTTTCAAAGGCCTTTTTCGCCAAAGAATGCAAATAAGGCTTTAAGCCTGAAGGTAATTCACACGGACATAAATATTGCGTGTCGTTTTGCTGATACTTGGCACTGAAATCATAAAACGCATTGCCTGTTTTAATTTCAATGACCGGTAAAATCTCACCATTGACCATCGCAACCGTCAATTCACGTCCTTCGACAAAACGCTCAATCAAAATCGGCGATTCACACAACCCCGCCTGCTGAACCGCCTCCTCTAACTCATTCATATTATGCGCAATGTAAATGCCAACACTGGAACCTTCCAAAGCGGGTTTCACCACCACAGGCCATGCGGGTAACGACTGAATTGGAATGGCTTCACCCGGTTGCATCATACAAAAACCGGGCGTTGGCAAGCCTGAACCGAGCCATACTTTTTTAGTCAAATGTTTATCCATGGTCAAAGCCGAGGCTCTCAAGCTGCATCCCGTCATAGGCACCTTCAGCGTACTCAACAAGGCCTGCAACTGACCGTCTTCCCCACCTCGACCATGCATCACATTAAACACTCGATCGACAGGCTTTTGAGTCAAACCTTCCCAGACATCGCGCAGATTATCCACCGCCATTTCAACAACATCGACACCTTGACGACGCAAAGCTTCAACAACCGCCTTACCACTGTTTAAAGACACCTCACGCTCGGCAGAATCACCGCCCATTAATACCGCGACTCGTCCCCATTGTTGATTCATTCACTGACTCCAAATTTTTGCCATAATTGAGGCGCTAACAAACCGATATTGCCCGCCCCCATCGTCAATACTAAATCATCTTGCATCACAAGGCCTTGCAATACATCCAAGGTTTCCGCGTTATCCTTAACAACCACTAGTTGGTCTCGTCCACGCAAACGCAAGGCTTTCGCCAAAGCATGACTGTCCGCTCCTGGAATTGCAGTTTCGCCTGCGGGATACACATCTTGCAAAATAACCAAATCGGCGTGAATTAAGGCCTGCACAAAATCATCAAATAAGTCTTGCGTGCGCGAATAACGATGCGGCTGAAAAATCAAAACTCGACGCTTATCAGGCCAACCTGCTTGGGCCGCTGACAGAGTCGCCATTAATTCCGCAGGGTGATGCCCATAATCATCCACCAACATCACTGAATGCTGGTCAAACTCAAGTTGACCATAATTCTGGAAACGACGCGCAATTCCAGAAAACTGCGCTAAAGCCTTTTGAATAAAAGGCCATTCCACATCCAAATCTCGAGCAATCGCACAGGCCGCCAAAGCATTTAACACATTATGCTCACCAGGCAGATTCAATTGAATATCAATCACATCCGCTGTGTCTTGCTCAATCAATTGAAACGAAGTGCGCGTTTCAGTTTGCACAATATTTTTCGCTTGATAATCCACACCATTCGATAAACCGTAAGTTTTTACAGGGCGTTCAATCTGAGGTAATAAGGCCTGCACATTATCATTATCGGCACACACCACCGCCAGACCATAAAACGGCAAATGATGCAGAAACTGCAAAAACACATCCAACAAACGATTTGGGTCATTGTCATAGGTGCTCATGTGATCTAAATCAATATTGGTCACCACGCTCAACATCGGCTGCAACAACAAAAATGACGCATCACTTTCATCGGCTTCCGCGACCAAATAATCACCTGAACCTAGGCGAGAATTACTGCCCGAACTGTTTAATCGCCCACCGATAATGTAGGTTGGATCCAGACCTGCTTCACCTAAAATACTGGCAATCAAACTAGTCGTTGTCGTTTTACCATGCGTGCCTGCAACCGCAATACCTTCTTTGAAACGCATGAGTTCCGCCAACATTTGCGCACGACTGATGACTGGAATCTTTTGCTCTTTAGCTGCAACCACTTCTGGGTTGTCTTGCGGAATGGCGGTTGAGACAACCACAACATCGACTGCATTCAATCGTTCCGCATTATGCTCAAGCGCGATATTCGCCCCCAAACGTTTAAGTCGATCAATCGTTGAACTGGCATTTCGATCCGAACCCGATACTCGATAGCCTTCACTCAGCAGAACTTCGGCAATTCCTGCCATGCCAGTTCCACCAATACCAATCATATAGACGTGTTGGACACGTTTTTTCATTTACTCAATTACCTGTAAACATATCTGGGCAACGTGTTCAGCCGCTTTGGGATGCGCGGCTTTTTTTGCATTCTCGCGCATAATCTCCAAACGACTCGGTTGCTGTTGCCATTGTGATAACTGCTCAGCCAAAGCGTCCGCAGTCAATTTATTTTGGGGAATCATAACACCCGCATCACGAGAGACCAAATAGTTCGCATTCGCCGTTTGGTGATCATCGACCGCAATGGGTAAAGGCACAAAAATACCCACATTACCACTTTGCGCCAGTTCAGCCACAGTCAGCGCACCTGCGCGACAAATCACCACATCCGCCCATTGATAGGCCGCTGGCATATCATCGACAAATTCTTCAATACGCGCGGGCTGTTTAATCTCTGCGTAGGCCTGTTGAGTTTCGCTGAGTTTATTTCGCCCTGACTGATGCCACACTTCAAATTGATTTTCATCCAATAATCGCAACGCTTGCGGCACTCGCTCATTCAACACTTGCGCGCCTAAACTGCCCCCGATAACCAACACACGCAAGCGATCTGAAAGCGTTTTTTCTTTAGGCTGTATATCTTGACGCACAGGATTTCCCGTACTTAATAAACGATAAGTATTTCTAAAAGTGCCCGCAAAACCTTCACAGGTTCGCGTGGAAAAATTATGCAGCGTTTTGTTGGTTAAACCCGCAATGGCATTTTGTTCATGAATCACGACAGGAATTCGAAGAAGCCAAGCCGCTAAAGCACCCGGCCCCGAAGCATAGCCGCCCATCCCTAACACCACATCGGGCTGAATCTTTTTAATGATTTGACGCGCCATACGAATGGCTTTAAATAAATTAATCGGTGCTTTCAACCAACCTAAAAGCCCATTACCTCGTAGGCCTTTAATCTTAAGTGTGTGCAATTCAATGTCATGTTGCGGCACAATGCGTTCTTCCATCGCGCCTTCAGCACCCAGCCAAACGACTGTGTGACCGTGCGATTGCAAGACTTCCGCTACCGCCAAGCCCGGAAAGATATGCCCACCTGTGCCACCTGCCATAATCAAAATAGTTCTTGATGCACTCATTTTTTCGCCTTTTTATTCGCAGCTTGACGCATAAGGTAATCAATTCTCATCACAAACCCCAGCGCCAATCCCATGGCTAAATAACTTGAACCGCCATAACTGAATAATGGCAAAGTTAAACCTTTCGTCGGGAAAGCGCCCATATTCATCGCCATATTAATAAAGGCCTGCACAGAAATCCACACCGCAACACCATAAACAAAAGCCGATTCAAAACGCAAAGATTGAGCCTGTGCGCGTCTGGCTAAACCATACAATTTAGCAATCAACACCATATACAACGTAATCAAAAAAGCCATACCCATAAAGCCAAATTCTTCGGCATAGACGCTCACCAAGAAGTCGGTATGCGCATCGGGCAAATACTGTAATTTCTCAATACTGTTACCCAAACCCACACCAGTCCATTCACCACGACCGAACGCCATCAAAGCATGTGACAGCTGAAAACCCGATCCATAAGGATCAACCCAAGGGTCAGAAAATGAGGTTATACGCTTTAAGCGATAGGGCTCGAAATAAATGGCCAAAGCCCCCAGCACAGCCACCACACTCAACGCAGATGCAAAAATCATAATATTTGTGCCTGCAAGGAACATCATGCCCAACACAATTGCAGCAATGACAGCAATCGCTCCTAAATCCGGCTCCATGATAATTAACCCACCCGCCATCAGCATAGGAAGTCCTATCTTCATTAAATGAGTAAAACCACCTTTTATATGCGTCAAGTCTTCATGAAAACGCGCAACATAAGCCGACATAAAAATAATAAACGCCAGTTTCATAAATTCTGACGGCTGCAGCGTGAATCCCAGTTTGATCCAACGACTCGCACCCTTAACTTCATGACCTAATCCTGGGACAAATACCAACATTAGAGCGAGTAATCCTAATCCGAAAATATGTAAACGGAATTTCGTCAACAGCTCCGTGGTGACAAACTTAAAGACCACAAAAGCAGCAATTAAAGATAAAACAACATACATCAACTGACGCTTAAAAAAGCCAAACGTATCTTCGTGAATACGCACACCTTCTGCGACTGAACCCGATGCGACCATCATCAAACCGATGCCCATCAATAAAACAATCAACCCCAAAAGACTCCAGTCAATCGGCTGTTTCTGTGACATCGGTTGCGTTAAGGTTTTCCAAATCACTGACGTTTTCCTTCCACATGAGTCTTCACCCAATCCACAAAAGCTTCCCCTCGGGCTTCAAAATTGGCAAATTGATCAAAACTTGCACAGGCAGGTGAAAACAAAACCGTACTTCCAAATTGAGCTTTTTCTTTAGCCTGTTCACAGGCCTCAAACAATGTTTCCACTGAATTCAATCTCTCCGTTTCCCCTAATTGTTGCTGAATCAACTCACGATCTTGGCCATACACAATGACTTCTTGCACAGATTGCAAAAGTGTTGCTGAAACAGAAAAATCCGCTCCTTTGCTCACACCGCCCAACAAAACAATCGTTTGATTCAGCGATGAAGGCGAACTTTGCACCGCCGCCATCATCGCACCGATATTGGTCCCTTTAGAGTCATTAATCCAAGTGATTTCATCGCGAACCGTCACCACTTCGTTTCGATGTCGCAAACCTTGATACGAAGCCAAAGCCTCTTCGCATTCAGATGCTTTTACATCCATTGAAACACAAAGTTGAATCGCCACCGCCTCATTAAACGCTTTAACGGATCCGTTTTCAGCCACCCAATGCACATCCTTAGACAACTTGACTTGCGATTTAAGCGATTGATTCAGCACAACACATTCCGCGTGCTGAACTAATTTGAGTTTCTCTTGGAGGTATTGTTCCATCGAACCATGACGGTCTAAGTGATCATCGGTCAAATTTAAAATCGTTGCCGCTTTGGGTCTGACATTCGTCACCGTCTCCAACTGAAAACTGGAAACCTCAACCACATACACGTCAATATTTTCATCCAACAAATCCAATGCAGGTGTTCCTAAATTCCCACCGCAGGCCACATTAAATCCTGACTTTTCCAAAATATGTGCGACCATCGTAGTCACCGTGGATTTACCATTAGTGCCTGTGACGGCAACTACAGGTGCTTGAACATGATCAAAAAACATTTGAATATCGCCTGTGACGGCAACCCCAGCCAATTGCGCTTGCTCAACCCAAGGATGATGAATCGAAACACCTGGGCTTAAAACAATTTGAGCATAATCAGACACCGCACGCTGAGGCTGCTCCGAGTCTCTCGTATCCCACATTTCATAATCACGGCCTTGGGATTGTAAAAATCGCTCAATTGATTGTCCCGTTTTTCCGCCACCGATAATCAGTGTTTTCATCGTACTTTAAGACTCGCTAAACCAATTAATACCAAGATAATGGTAATAATCCAAAAACGCACAATGATGCGTGGTTCAGGCCAACCTTTCAATTCAAAATGATGGTGAATCGGCGCCATTCTAAAAATTCGTTTACCCGTTAATTTATAAGAGGCCACTTGCAACATCACTGAAAGCGTTTCCATCACAAACACACCGCCCATAATGATTAACACCAATTCCTGACGAACTGATACGGCAATCACACCTAAAGCCGCCCCCAACGAAAGCGACCCCACATCGCCCATAAACACCTGAGCCGGATAGGCGTTAAACCACAAAAATCCTAAACCTGCGCCAGCAATCGCGGCACAAATAATCGCCACTTCACCCACACCTGGCACATAAGGCATGTGCAAATACTCAGAAAACACCGTATTGCCTGAAACGTAGGCAAACACACCCAAAGCAGCGGCTACCATCACGGTCGGCAAAATGGCTAAACCATCCAAACCATCTGTCAAATTCACCGCATTCGAGGTACCTACAATCACAAAATAGGTCAAAACAATGAAAAACGCCCCCAAAGGCAAGGCCACATCTTTCACAAACGGCAAAATCAATTCCATTTCGGCTGGCACCACCGCGGTGTTATACAAAAGCACCGCCGCACCTAAAGCCACCAAGGTTTGCCCTGCGTATTTTTGTTTCGCACTCAGGCCTTTTGAATTTTTATAAATCACTTTTAAGGCATCGTCGATAAACCCGATAACGCCAAAGAGCAAGGTCACACCCAGCACAATCCAAACATGTCGATTGCTCAAATCCGCCCACAGTAAAGTCGAACCTGTTAAAGCCACCAAAATCAGCAAGCCACCCATCGTTGGTGTACCGTTTTTACTGAAATGTGATTCAGGCCCATCGTCTCGAACACTTTGCCCAATTTGCAAGTGCTGTAATTTACGAATCATCCAAGGCCCAAGCACCAAAGCAATGACCAAAGCCGTTAAAACGCTTAATACCGCGCGAAGTGTTAAATACTGAAATACCTGAAAACCTGAATAGAATTGCTCCATCCATTCGGCAAAAATTAAGAACATAAGTGTGCTTCCATAAGTTGTTCAATAACGCGTTCCATTTTGGCTGAACGCGAGCCTTTCACTAAAATCGTTGCTTTGTCTTGAGACTGAATCCACTCTTCTATTGAATTCATAAGCGTCTCAAAATCGTTTTTATTATTCACACCATAAGCAGGTGCGTTTAAACTCCAAACTTGATTCACCCGAGCTTTTGCATAATCACCGACTGCTTGGTGAATTTCATCTGATTGTTGACCCAATTCCGCCATAGCACCCAACACTAAAGCGGTCTGCCCGTCACATTCAGTCAGTACATCCACGGCCGCTTTAATCGATGCGCCATTGGCGTTGTAGGTATCGTCAATCACATTTAATTTCGATGAAACTTCATGCAATTTTAATCGACCTGCTTCAGCTTGAACCTGTTTAAGGCCTACACGAATGGACTCATCATCGACATTTAAAGCCTTTGCCATTGTCCAAGCGGTAAGCGCATTTTCTTGATGATGCGCGCCCAATAAGGATAATTCAAATATGCACTCTGAATCTGGTAAAACAGTCTGAATTTTATGGCCTTCAGCCAAATCTACAAGCGTATTTCGATAGTCGGATACGCGAGGAATCACCGAAGTCCCTTGCGACTTTAAGGCCTGATAAATTGCGCCTTTTGTTTGCGCAATCTGTTCGACCGAATCATAACCGCCTAAATGCGCAGCAGAGACATTATTCACCACCGCCACATCCAACTGAATCCAGCGAGTCAACCAAGCAATGTCGTTCGGTTTCGCAGCGCCCATTTCAAGCACTGCGTACTGATGTGTTCGCTTGGCTTGCATCAGAGTTCTCGGCAAACCCACCTCGTTGTTGTAGTTTTTTTCCGTTGCAAGCACCGAGCCTTTTTGCGACAAAATTGAGGCCATCATTTCTTTCAGCGTGGTTTTTCCGTTACTGCCCGTAATACCAAGGCTTTGGCCTGTGAACACCTCATTGAAATACCCACTGGCCAGTTTCAAATAAGCGTCTGAAGTGTTTTCAACCTGCCACACTCGGCCTTGCACTTGAGTCGGTTCACTAACAACGACTGCAATCGCTCCATCATCCAAAGCCTGTTGCACAAAGGCATGACCGTCAAAATTCTCGCCTTTAAGCGCGATGTATATTTCACCTGTTTTCAGTATGCGTGTATCGGTACAAAGGCCTACACATTGAGCGTCCGATTCAGCATCAAAACCCAAAATATGGGCATAAAACGATAAGGGTAAAATCTCACTCATTTCAAGGCCTCCGCAACATCATCAAACGGTAAATGATCCGTCCCAATGATTTGAGTTTTCTCATGGCCTTTACCTGCAATCAGCACAACATCGCCACGTTCAGCCAATGCCAAACCGCGTGCGATCGCATTCGCTCGGCCTTCGATCGACTCTGCTTTTTCTGGATGAGTCATACCCGATAGAATCTCATTTCGAATACCCTCTGCCGACTCAGTGCGCTGATTATCATCCGTCACAATCACCGTGTCTGCATAGGCTTGCGCGATGCGCCCCATTTCTGGACGCTTCTGAGCATCACGATCACCGCCACACCCAAACACACAAATAATGCGTTCAAACCCCATCGAGCGCAAACTGGTTAAAGCATTCTTCAGCGCATCCGCTGTGTGCGCAAAATCCACAAATACAGCCTTATCATCACGGGGGACTCGCTGCATTCGCCCAGGCACTGCTGTCAATTTCGCCAGTCGCTGATTAATCGCTTCAGGGGCATAATCCAATTTAAGTAAAACACCGATAATCGCTAATAAATTGTAGGCCTGAAAATCGCCAACCCAAGCCGTTTGAACATCGTACACTTGACCTTTCCACGCCCATTGAATGTTCAGACCTTGTTGCGTCGGCTCTACACGTCTTAAATACAATTCGGCATCATGAGCACGACCATAACCTAAAAAGTCAGGTAAATTCTTATGCCAAGAAGCACCCTGCTCATCATCCATATTTAAAACCTGAAAATCACTTTCATAGTCGGTGAACAATGCTCGTTTCGTTTCAATGTAGGCCTGCAAAGTTTGGTGATAATCCAGATGATCCGATTCAATTTGCGTCAACACCGTTGCCACAAATTTAAGGCCTGCAATGCGACCCTGATCTAAAGCGTGAGACGACACTTCCATCACGCAATACTCAATCCCATCGTGTGCAAACTGGTGCAACGCTTGATATAGCTCAACGAGGCCGAGTGTTGTATTCGCACTGTCAATAAGATTCGAGATGCCTTGCTCATAGACGCCATTCCCTAGAGTGCCCAACACACCCACTTTAGAGCTCTGACTCAAGGCCTGAGCCAATCCATGTGCCACCGAGGTTTTACCATTGGTGCCGGTAATGCCAATCAATTTAGGAAAGGCTTTTGCTTGATACTTTTTTTGCAAAATCGCAGGAAGCAACAAGCGCAATTGCGGCACATGACGAATGGAGCCTTTTAAGGCCTTTGGCTCACCATCATATTCATCGAACCAAATCTCAATCGCGCCATTGTCTAAAGCTTGTTGCGCGTATCCCAAGCCATGCTGAGTGACGCCCTGCAAAGCAATAAACACATCGCCTTGCTGTATCCGCTGAGCTTGTGTTTGAAAGTCATTAATGTTTTTCAAGTCAATCATGGCTGAGATTATCCGGTGTTACATCGAGTATTCTAAGTGCTTCTTTGACCACCTCATGGAAAACAGGAGCTGCGACTTCACCGCCATAATATCCGCCTCTTTGCGGCTCCTCAACCATGATAACCATCACTAATTTTGGATTCGTCGCTGGAGCAATGCCGGCAAACATCGAACGATATCGATCTTCATCATAGCCACCCGCTGAAGCAACGTGCACGGTTCCCGTTTTACCTGCAATCTTATAGTCCTTCACAGCAGCCTTTTTACCCGTACCGCCTTTTTCAGTCACAGATACCATCATTTCTCGTATGCTGCGTGCAGATTCTTTGGACACCAATTGTTGACTAGGTTCGTGCTGCCATGGCCCGTTTTTAAGTATACCTACCGGCTTTAGTTCACCATCGTTTGCCAACATCGTGTAGGCCTTGGCCAAACTCGCCAAATTAATTGCTAAACCGTAACCATACGAATTAGCCGCCAGTGTTGCATCATCCCAAACTGTTACATCTTTGAGTTTGTTATAGGTTTCATTCGGTAATCCAGCACTGCTGGCAAAACCTAGCTGAGCGAAATAATCCCAAACAGGATCACGCCCCATCATCAAAGCCACCTTCGCCGTTCCAACATTCGAGGATTTTTGAATAATCCCTTCAGCCGTTAAGTTGCCATAGTTTTTGTAGTCACTGATCTTAAAGCCATTTAACCGAATGCGACCGCGCTCGGTATCAATTTCAGTTTCCGGGGTAATGACACCCATATCCAGCGCTTTCGCCAAAGTTAATGGTTTCAATGTTGAGCCCGGCTCAAACTGATCCGCCAATACTCGGTTTCGATATTGCTTTGGTTTAAGCTCTTCTCGATTATTGGGGTTGAATGGAGGCTGCGAAGCCATTGCTAAAATCTCACCCGAATCGCTGTCAATTAAAATAGCTGAAGCTGATTTCGCTTTTGTATTGAAATAGGCTTTCTTAAGCGCTCGATACGTTAAAAACTGCAATCGATTGTCTATAGTTAATTCAACATGCTGACCTGGCGTGGGTTGCTCAATCTCACCCAAGTTTTCGATGATGCGACCGCGTCCGTCTTTTAATACGGCTTTTTTGCCAACAGAACCAGACAAAACGTTTTCTAATGTTCTTTCTAAGCCTTCGATACCATGATCATCTGTATCAGTAAAACCAATTAAATGTCCATTGATTTCGCCGGTTAGGAAATAACGTTTATATTCTCGTTCATATTGAATCCCTCGCCCACAAGACAATGACTCTAAATCCTTTTTCTGCTCTGGCATTACTTCTCGCATTACGCTGTAATACTGAGCCTTGGACCGATTTTGAACCTCTCGCTTGAACTCACTGACATTCAAACCCAATATTTGAGCGACATCCTCGTAAGCTTGGCAACCATTAACAAAAAGCTTTGGGTTAACCACAACTCGAAAAACAGGTGAACTGACGGCAAGTGGATTTCCAAAACGATCACGAATTTCTCCACGATATGCTGGGATTTCACTTGTACGATAAAAACGCTGCTCTGCCTTAGCTGATAATTCATCGGATTCAGCAATTTGAACTTTTGCAGACCACCCCAACAAAAACACAAAAAGCCCAAGAGTGAGAACAAGGGCAAAATAGTGTTGAACAGAGTGAAGTTTAGGGACTTTTTTATCAGTCATTCAAGACCGCCTCATCGTCTCTCAAAAATATCAATCTTCGCTCAGATGGTTCGTCCAATCCTTGCGCATTCGCTTTTTTTTCAATTCGAGCGTAGTCAGTTAGAGAATATTTTTCAATTTGCAAACGATGCCACTCTTCATTGTATCGATCTCTTTGTGACTCTGCTTTATATAAAGCATCTCTCACTATACGAGTATCATGAGTCACCTTTGAAACCCATATCGATTGGATCACCAGCACCAGAACCAAAAAAACCCAAGCTACAAAAATAAACTTTGCAGACTTGGGTTTTGAAAGGGATTTAAACCACCCTAGCATAAGGATTAGTCTTGTTGTTTACGCAAAACAGCTGGCGTGTCTAAATGATCGTAGTTCTGTTTAAAGAATTCACGCGGATCAAAGTCAGCACCATGTGTACCCGTAGATTTTGCCGCTGGATTCACGAGATCCTCAACCTTTTTCATTTTCTCAGGCACTTCAACAGGCGCTGTCTCAATAGCTGGCAAAGGTGTTTTAATCGCTTCAAGAATAGGCTTAACAGGCTGTTCAACCTTTGGCTCAAACGAACCCAATCCAGTTGCAACAACCGTCACATTCAAATCGTCACCCAAAGAATCGTCTTTGGCCATACCGATAATGACTTTAGCTTCATCGGAAGTGATATTCTCAATGATCTCACCAACCGCTTTAAACTCATCATTTGTGATTCGTGAAGCGCTGACATTTACCAATACACCGCGAGCGTTGTGTACTTCAACATCTTCCAACAATGGGTTAGATACTGCCATTTCTGCTGCACGAATTGCGCGGTCTTCACCTGAAGCCGAGCCCATCCCCATCATTGCAACACCACGTTCAGACATTACAGCTTTAAGGTCGTTAAAGTCGACGTTCATGATACCTGGGCGAGTAACAAGATCCGTTACACCAATCACTGCATCTTTCAAGACATCATTTACGTGATCAAAGGCTTGGAACATATCAAAATCACCACCCAAAACCTTTTCAATCTTGTCATTTGGAATAGTAATCAAAGAATCAACATGGCGAGATAGCTCAGCAACACCTTGCTCGGCAATTTTGTCACGGCGTTCGAAACAAAATGGTTTCGTAACCACGCCCACTGTCAAAATACCCATATCCGCAGCAACTTGAGCCACTACTGGTGCAGCCCCTGTTCCAGTACCGCCACCCATGCCGGCCGTTACGAACACCATATCCGCACCCTCAAGCGCTTGGCGAATACTTTCAATCTCACCCTCAGCGGCTTCTCGGCCTTTATTCGGATCTGCACCGGCACCCATACCGTCACTGCCTAAGTGAATTTTTGAACTAACAGGCGAACTTACCAAGGCTTGTCTATCTGTGTTCGCATAAACAAAATTTACGCCACTGACAGCTTGATTCACCATGTAGTTTACGGTGTTACCACCGCCACCACCTACACCGACGATACGAATATCGACGCCACTCGTATTTTCTGTATCCGCTAGCTCAAACATGTTCACCCTCTCCATTTTTTTGTGCTATTCGCAAGACTGCGCTACGAGATCGAGGGTTCATTTGAATCTCCTCTTCACTCGGAAAAATTGCTTTACCCACCAAAGACATTGGCATCACTTCATCCTTTTCCATAATCGGCAAGCCTTTCGGCAAAGGTTTCGGTTTTGATTGAGCTTTCATAAACCGCTTAACCAAGCGATCTTCTAATGAATGAAAACTAATCACTGCCAAACGCCCTTGTGGCGCTAAGACATTAACCGCACTTTCAAGTGCAAATTCAATATCCGATAACTCTTTATTCACCGCAATACGCAACCCCTGAAAGGTGCGTGTTGCAGGGTGTTTATTCTTTTCTTTTTTTCGAACCGCTCGCTCAACTAACTTCGCTAATTCAAGCGTTGTATGCAAACCGTCCTCTGTCAGCGCTTCTTTAATCCAGGCAGCGATTTTCTTAGCAAATCGCTCTTCACCGTATTCCTTTAATACACGCGCAATCTCGGCTTCATCATTGTGTTGCAACCACTCTCGCGCGGTGAGGCCCTTGGACGTATCCATGCGCATATCCAAAGGGCCATCCTTCATAAAACTGAAACCACGCTCAGCTTCATCCAGTTGCGGCGATGAAACACCTAAATCCATCAAAATCCCGTCAACTTGTCCGACAATGCCCTTTTCTTCGCACATTTGCTGTAACTCAGAAAAACTACCGTGCCAAATGGTGAAACGCTCGTCTTGGATTTCAGAATTAGCATATTCAATAGCAGCAGGATCTTTATCGATTGCATACATGCGACCCTCCACACCCAGGTGAAACATAATCTCGCGCGTGTGACCGCCACGCCCAAATGTGCAATCGATATAAATCCCGTTTGGCTTAATCGCCAATGCGTCGATACATTCATGTAAAAGAACTGATACGTGAGCATTCATAAGGCCAAACTCGTCATTGCTTCCGGCATATCATCTGATTGCAAATCTTCCTGCAACCACTCTTCACGCTCGGCATTCCAGACCTCATCTGCCCATAATTCAAACTTATGGCCTTGACCAATCAGAACGCCTTTGCGATCAATCTCAGCAAACCCACGCAAAGAGGCCGGTACCAAAATCCGACCCGCCTTATCCATATCGGCCTCAGTCGCATGACCCAACAACAAACGCTGTAAACGACGCGCTTGTTTATTTAGCGATGGCAACTTCGCGAGCTGCGCCTCAACTTTTTCCCAAGCCGGCATTGGATAAACCAGTAAACAACGGTCTTCTGTATCAATCGTTAGAACCAACGAACCCTCGCAGTCATCAATCAGCGATTCACGGTATTTCGACGGAAGAGCCATACGCCCCTTCGCATCCAAATTCAGCTCATTGATTCCACGAAAGAATGTCATCTAAAAAACCACTATTTACCACTTTTCTCCACACAACCCCACTATATTACTTTTGATACCCACAGTCAAACAAAAAAGAGCTCAAATAACACTTTTTTGAGGCACAGAAAAACCTCCCAAATTACTCGGGATTTTTCAAGAAAAAACAGACACTTAAAACAAAGAAGAAAAAAGAAAAAGTTGGCCGATAAGCCGGGTTCTGTCGAGGACAATCATTCATCTAAAAACCGCGTCACCACGGCCTTTCAGCGACCTACCCAGAAGCAAACGCGGGTCGCGCTTAACGCCTCTCTATTTGGTCTTGCTCCAGATGGGGTTTACCCTGCCACGAAGTGTTACCACTCGCGCGGTGCGCTCTTACCGCACCTTTTCACCCTTACCTGTAAACAGGCGGTTTATTTTCTGCGGCACTGTCCGTAGGCTTGCGCCTCCCAGGCGTTACCTGGCATCTTACCCTATGGAGCCCGGACTTTCCTCTCCGTCATGATTGACGCAGCGATTGTCTAGCCAACTTAGGCCGCAAGTTTAGCGAGTTCAGCTCAGAATGCAAATCTTAATTCTGAGACAAACCCCATTGATAAAAAGGCTTCTTCTTTTTGCCCGTAATATCGGCCGCTGCTTGAGAAGCATCTTTAACCGATAAATACTTCAACAAAACACCCATCAGAGCCTGATCTTCATCGGTTAATTCAGAAGACGATTCGCCGACTTTAGCGCCCTCGACCATTAAAACGAATTCACCTTTCACACGCGCGACATCTTCAGACAACCAATTTAAAACATCCGATACCGAGCCTGTCACAATGGATTCATGAATTTTAGTCAACTCTTTAGCCAAAGAAATCTGGCGCTGATCACCCCACAACCCAAGCATCACCTGCAAGGTATCGAGCAAACGATGGGTCGATTCATAAAAAACCTGAGTCGCCGAATCAGAACAATAATCAACAAGCATTTGGGCTTTCGCTTTCGATTTGGCGGGCAAAAAACCATTAAAGGTAAAACGATCGGTTGGCAAACCACACACAGATAAAGCGGTAATCACAGCCGAAACGCCTGGAATTGGTACAACGCTCAAACCTTCGGCTCTAACCCGAACGACAACTGCATACCCCGGATCAGAAATCAGTGGCGTACCGGCATCGCTCACCAAAGCAATCGATTGCCCCGACTTCAAACGCTCAATCAACGCTTCAGATTGCTGGCTCTCATTATGATCATGCACAGCCCACAAAGGCTTCGAAATACCCAATTTATTTAACAAAAGGCCCGTTACACGCGTATCTTCTGCGGCAATCAAGTCAACTTTTTTTAACGTTTCTTCAGCCCTTCCGGTCATATCGGAAAGGTTCCCTATCGGTGTAGCCACAATATATAATGTGCCATAGTTAGAATTCATATAGGCCTCGAGTCATTCAATGATGCACTTTCGTTTAGTTTTATCGCTCATTCTACTCACTTTAATATCAGGATGTGGCACTACCCTGCCAAGCACTCAATCAAAACCTGAACTCAAGAAAGTTGAAAAAAAACCTGCAAAGACGACCCGAGTTGTTGTCGAGAGCCTCTCCTCAACATCCAGCCTTTCAGGGACTTCCATAAAACCAGAGAAAGCCGAACCTCTAAATGTATTGGCCATCATTCCCTTAACGGGTCGCTACCAAAGCGCAGGTGAAAACATCCAAAAAGGCCTTATCAAAAGTTATTATGAGTTCCCTCAACAACACTCATTATTGTTTCTTGATTCCAACACCTTAACGCAAGACGCGTTAAATACATTTATAGAACAAAATGCTATCAATGCCGTGGTTGGCCCTTTAACAAAATCTAACATCCAAGCATTAAAGATTCCCGATAAGATCATTCAACTGAGTCTTAACAACCACCCAAGAAATCCCTCATTGTCTCTCTCTATAAACAATGATTTCAAACACCTGACCGAAAGAGCTCAACTTTATCATTCATCTGCTCTCATTCTGCATGAGCAAACTGCTGATGCACAAACTCACTCCAGCACCGCTCGTGAAATATTAAATCAAGCGAAAATACAAACCGTCGACAGTGGCTTTTTACCCATCGAACCTGATCGCCAACCGCAGTATCTTGAACATTTCCTTCGTATTCAGCAAAGTCGTGAACGAATCGAGAATTTACAACGTTTTATCCGAGTGCGCACTGAATCACAAGAACAAATGCGAACTGACGCCTCTGTCATTTTTATAAATATACCTTCGCGCGCCGCCCAACAACTGCAACCCTTCAAAAAATATGTTCATAACAATGAGCTCTCGCTTTACAGTACAAGCTCAATACTGGATAAAAATGCTGAAAACAATAAGGATCTAAATGGTGTTTTCGTGGCTGCCAGCGCTGCACAAGTCAATAAAGAAAACGCTCTTAAAGCCCTTGGGTTTGATGCCTGGAGTCTAATTACTCAAATGCCAAACGGCTCATTTTCACAACA
>JAAZVR010000083.1 GCA_018623305.1 Thiotrichales bacterium
CCTCACACATTGCGTGCGAATTGGTCTGAAATCGAAGCCGACCACCATGAATTACAAGTGGTCGTCGCTCCGCTGGAACTGGGGTTCATTGAAACTGAAGCGGGTTTTGAAATTCTCACTGAAAACCAATTGCTGGGGCAAAGTACGGTGGTGCAGTCGCGCCGTCGTCGTAAAAGCCATGAAGATTTCAATGAATCCATCAAGCATTTGGCGGAGTTGGAACTGGGCTCACCTGTGGTGCACGAAATCCATGGCGTTGGTCGCTATCAAGGTATGGAATTGATTGATGTAGGCGAACATGAACAAGAGTTCATCCAATTGACCTATGCCAATGACGACAAGCTTTTTGTTCCTATTTCAGATTTGCATCTCATTTCTCGTTATGCAGGCAATGCCGATACCGCGCCTTTGCATAAATTAGGCACCGACCATTGGGATAAGGCGAAAGAAAAAGCACGCAAACGCGCTTATGATGTGGCGGCTGAATTGTTGCAAATCTACGCTCAACGCGAAGCCCGAGAAGGCAACGTTTACCAAGTCGATGCCGATGATTATGCGCAATTTGCATCCGAATTCCCGTTTGAAGAAACCGAAGACCAACACAACGCGATTAACGATGTACTGGCCGATATGGCGACGCCCAAACCGATGGATCGCTTAGTCTGTGGTGATGTTGGCTTTGGTAAAACCGAAGTTGCGATGCGAGCGGCTTTTGTTGCAGTCAATGCAGGTCAGCAAGTGGCTCTGCTTGTGCCAACCACATTGCTGGCTAATCAACATTATCAAAGTTTCTTGGATCGTTTCGCGAATTGGCCTGTGCGGATTGCGGTGTTATCGCGCTTCCAAACGGGTAAAAAACTGACGCAAACATTGGAAGCGATTGAAAGCGGCGAAGTCGATATTGTGGTCGGCACACATAAACTGATTCAACCAAGCGTGAAATTTAAGTCTTTAGGCCTGGTGATTCTTGATGAAGAACACCGCTTTGGCGTCAAACAAAAAGAACAATTCAAGAAGCTGCGCGCTGAAGTCGATGTCTTGACCATGACCGCAACACCGATTCCGCGAACGCTGAATATGGCGATGTCGGATTTGCGTGATTTATCGATTATTTCTACCCCGCCTGCGCGTCGCTTGGCAGTCAAAACTTTTGTTCGTCAATGGAATGATGGCCTGATTCGTGAGGCCTTCTTGCGAGAATTGTATCGTGGTGGGCAGATTTATTTCCTTCACAATAACATCGACAGCATTGAAGTCACCCGTGATAAATTGCTTGAATTGATTCCTGAAGCCAAAGTCGAAATCGCGCATGGTCAAATGAGCGAACGCCAATTGGAATCGGTGATGAGTGATTTTTACCATCAACGTTTTAATGTTCTACTTTGTACAACGATTATCGAAACCGGCATTGATGTGCCCAATGCAAATACCATTTTCATCGACCGAGCGGATAAATTCGGCTTGGCACAATTGCATCAACTCCGCGGTCGAGTCGGTCGTTCGCATCATCAGGCCTATGCCTATATGTTGACGCCTTCACACCAAGCACTCACAGGCGATGCGGAAAAACGCTTAGCAGCGATTTCGAAATTTGAAGACTTAGGCGTCGGTTTTGCTCTAGCCAGTCAGGATTTGGAAATTCGAGGTGCAGGTGAACTTTTAGGCGATGGACAAAGTGGACAAATCCAAGAAATCGGATTTGGTATGTATGCCGATTTATTGGAAAAAGCGGTGAAGGCCTTAAAAAGTGGTGATGAGCCTTCCGCCGATCCATTCGACCAAGCCCACTCATCGGTAGACTTACAAGAGTCTGCTTTGATACCCGCCGATTATTTGCCCGATGTACACACTCGTTTGGTTTTATATAAACGTATGTCGAATGCGAAAACCTTGCAAGATTTGAAACAATTGCAAATCGAAATGATTGACCGATTCGGGTTATTGCCTGATGAAACCCAAGTGTTATTCGCGCAAATGGAGATTCAAATCCAGACAAAAGCGCTTGGAATTGAAAAATTGACGGCATACGCAGACCACATTCGCTTAAAATTTCATGAAAACCCAACCATTGACCCGGTGCGTTTGATTCAGTTGATTCAAATTCAGCCGAGCGTTTACAAAATGAAAGGTGCAACACAACTCAATGTCCATCTCGACTCATTCTCTTGGCAAGACAAAATTCAGCATGTGGATCGTACTTTGGCTGAGCTTACTGACGCTTAGTTTACAGGCTCAGGCCAACACCTTTCGGGTCGAAGTCATTGTCTTTCAAAACAATGACGAATCCGCTTTATATGAAGAGCATTTTTCTCGAGATGCCACGCTGAGCGACCACACATTGCAAACTCAGTTGCCGCAGAGCCCTGCCCTGGGCACATTGATGGGCGATGTTTGGCAAAAACTATCCAACTCGATTCATTACACACCCGTTTTAAAAACGCACTGGATTCAAGATGCGTTAAGCCCCTCTCGAGCAAGCTGGGTTTCATTCGACTCAGGTGAAGCCTTGCCGAGTGTAAAAGGCTACATACGTTTGTATCAAAAACGTTTTTTGCACGTAGATGTTGAGGCTTTATTAAATCGAACCGTGCCTGAGGATTACGCACAATATTGGCTCAACAACTCCATTCAGTCAGATAAAACGCTCTTTACAGAACAAAGCTTTTACCTCAAACAGAATCGCAAAGTAGGGACAAATCGTTTATATTATTTCGACAGCCCTATTTTTGGGGTGTTGTTATACATTACTAGGGAATAATCGTGAAAAACCCGGAAGTCGAACAGCTCGAGAGAGACATCCAAGAACTCAAAAAAGAAGTTAAGAACAAAACGACTGAGCTTGAAACTCAAGTTACGAAGAATACGTTCTTGAAAGAAAAAATGAGCGCCACCACGAAAGAGCTTGAGGTGGTTCAAACTCAAAAAGAGCAAGTCCAAAATACACTTCGTATCCGTACTGAAGAGCTTGCTCAGGCTAAGAAGGATCGTGATAACTGTGTCGTTATCAGCATCACGCTTTTGTTTTTAATTTTCCTTCTAATTGTTGCCATCATTTCGACTAACTAACCAACTAAGATTTGAAGTTGGTTAGCACAGCTTCTGGCAAGTCCAATGTTGTTGTTGGAAATGCCACCTCTGCATTATGAGATTCAACAATCTCTAGAACCTTAAGTAATACATCTTGTTTAACAGAGTGATAAGTAACCCAATCTGTTGTTTTGGTGAAAGTGTATAAGAAGAAATCTAACGACGATGCGCCAAAACTATTGAAATTCACAATCAAAGTTTGTGTTGTATCCAAATCCTCATGTGCCAAAATCATCGCTTTGACATCATCAACAATTAATTTAACTTTGCTCGCATCACAATAACGAACACCAACGGTTTCATAGATTCGTCGGTGAGACATTCGTGATGGGTTTTGAACAGATATCGTGCTGAAGGTTGCGTTTGGAATATATAGTGGTCGCTTATCAAACGTTCGAATGACGGTCATTCGCCACCCGATTCGCTCAACCGTTCCTTCAATATCTCGATCGGGGGAGCGAATCCAATCGCCCACTGCAAATGGACGATCCATGTATATCATTAAGCCACCAAACAAGTTAGACAGCAAATCTTTAGCCGCCATACCCACGGCGATACCTGCAATCCCCCCGAAGGCTAGCAATCCTGAAATGCTATAACCTAAGTCTTGCAAAATCATCATGAAAACAACGACACCAATGATAATGCGTGCAAGCTTAGCCACAGCATCGACGGTCGTTTTATCAATTTCTTTGCCTTTTTTCTGGGCTTGATGAATCCAGTTTTGTTCGAAACTACCAGTTAGACGCATCAAAAACCAAGCAAAAATTAAGACAAAACCGATCGACCAATATTCACCCAAGGGCTCTAATAAAACCCATCCATAATGCGCATGAACGAGTGTCAATGCAAAATATAAAGCGGTGTAATAAATTGCCACGGTCAAAGGTGAACGAAACGCGAATAAAAGGGCATCATCCCAAGGATTGTGCGTTTTTTCAGTCGCTTTTTCAAAGCCTCTAATGACCCTTTGATGAACCCATTGCACACTCCATGCAGCAACTAAAATCAACGCCAGCTGTGTCCAAACATTCCATTGAGTCCAATCGAAATTCATTACTGCATCCATTCTTCACCTCGTTTGACAGCTTGCTCATGCAAAGCCAAAACGGCTTTAGAGCGCTGCTTCCATTTCGGATCATTCATCAATTCATCCCACGTGATGTGGCCTTTGCCATGCAATCGAATCAAACGAGTATCCGAAACCAAATTCAAATCAATCTCAGCTCGCTCAAAAATATCATCGACTACCGTTAAATCATTACACACCAAAATCAAATCACAGCCCGCATTCAGTGCCGCCTTAAATCGCTCAACCGAATCTGGAAATACATCAACCGCACCGAGCATATTCAAATCATCACTGATGATCGCGCCGGTAAACCCAAGTTGCTCACGCAAAATCGTTTGCAACCAACGCGGAGAAAAGCCGATGGGTAAGTCATCCACCGCAGGTACCAACATATGCGCTGGCATCAGTGCAGGTGCTGATTCTGCTGACAATTTACGGAACGGAATCAAATCTTTATGATTGATTTCATCCCATGAGCGTGTATCCACGGGCAACGCCAGATGCGAATCCACTTCCACCGAACCGTGCCCTGGAAAATGTTTAATCACCGAAGGCATCCCTGCGGCTTTCATCCCTTGCATTAAATGACGAGCCAGCACCGTCACGACCTCAGGTTGATCGCTAAATCCACGGTCGCCAATGACTTCACTCACACCTAAATCCAAATCCACCACAGGGGCAAAACTAAAATCCACACCGCTCGCGCGTAATTCAGAAGCCATCACCCAGCCCGCGTGCTCCGCCAAACGAAATGCGCGTTCATGATCGCCTTCGGCATAAATTTCACCAAACACGCGCATCGGTGGCAAATGAGTAAAGCCTTCCCTAAATCGCTGAACGCGACCGCCTTCGTGATCCACTGCAATCAGTAATTGA
>JAAZVR010000084.1 GCA_018623305.1 Thiotrichales bacterium
CAAATCCGAACACATGAAATGCACCGAGTTGCAGAACACGGTATTGCAGCACACTGGAGCTACAAGCAAGGCGAAGCCAACACGGCAAAAGACAGCGATGCTCGCACTCAAGACTGGATCAAACACCTTCTCGATATGCAAAAAAGTGCGGGCGATTCGCTTGAATTTTTGGAAAACGTCAAAGTCGATTTGTTCCCGAAAAACATTTTTGTCTTTACACCAAAAGGCGATATTTTAAGTCTGCCTAAAGGGTCTACCGTGGTTGATTTTGCCTATCACGTTCACACCGATTTAGGTAATCACTGCATCGGTGGCCGCGTCAATAAAATGATGGTGCCATTGCAATATCAGCTTGAAAATGGCCAGACGGTCGAAATCATGACTTCTGAAAATGCCATGCCAAATCCTCGTTGGTTGGAGTTCTTACAAACGGGTAAAGCTCGTACACAAGTCCGCCATGTCTTGAAAAACCTTCAAGATGAGAAGGCCATTGAACTCGGCAAGCGTTTATTGCAATCGACGCTTCAACGTCAAAGCATTGCTTATGATTCAATGTCGAACGAAACCATTGCTCAAGCAACGGTGGAGCATTTCCACTTCGAAACGCTGGATGAACTGTACTTCGCTATCGGTACCGGTGACAAACTTCCACGACTCATTGCTCAATTCGTCAAAACGCTTAATCATGAAGAAGATTCTGAACACGAGTCGGACGATCACAGCAATGCAATTGTTCTTCAGGGCGATGAAGATTTAGTCGTTCACTACTCGAATTGTTGTCATCCGATTCCTGGCGATAATGTGGTGGGATATATGTCTTCGGGCAAAGGCCTTGTTGTTCACCGCGCCAACTGTAAACACGTCAAGCAGTTCCATAAAACTCAGCCTGAAAACTGGGTTGAAGTCAGCTGGTCAGACATGAAAGATGAAGCCAAACTCACTGCGGCGATCAGCGTTGAAAACATTAATCAACGTGGCGTGCTTGCAGATGTTGCATCGAACATTTCCAAATTGGATTGCAACATCGAAAGCGTTCGCTCAGAGCAATTAAATGACCAACTCAATATCACGCATTACATTATTACTGTGCGAGATCGAGTGCATTTGGCTAAAGTTTTACGACGTTTGAATAACATGAAATCAATTACGCGAGCCTATCGCGACTAAGGACTCTCAATGAAAGAAATCATTTCAACAGACAAAGCCCCAGCGGCGATTGGTACTTATTCACAAGCCGTAAAAGTCGGCACAACGGTGTATTTATCAGGTCAAATCGCTTTAGTTCCTGAAACAATGGAATTAAATGATGCGACCATCGAAGACCAAATCCACCAAGTTTTTAAGAACCTATCGGCCGTGTGTGAAGCAGCAGGCGGTTCATTGCAAGACATCGCAAAATTGAACATCTTCCTAACGGATTTAGGCAACTTCGCCACTGTGAATGAAATCATGGCGCAATACTTTGAACAGCCTTACCCAGCGCGTGCTGCAATTGGTGTTAAAGAATTGCCGAAAGGCGTCGGCGTAGAAATGGATGGAGTCCTTGAACTGGGCTATTGATTCCACGCCTGTTACTGAACTCAAAGGCGTTGGGGCAAAAGTTGCCGAAAAACTGCAACGGTTACACATCGAAACCTTGCACGATTTGCTGTTGCATTTGCCCGCCCGATACGAAGACCGAACGCGTATCACGCCTTTTGCGATGCTGTCTGAAGGGCAGTTTGCGACTCTAGAAGGCGAAATCACCGCCGTCTCCATGCGCCCAGGGCGAAAAACCACCTTAGGCGTCACACTCGCCGCACAAGGCTACACCGTCACTTTACGGTTCTTTCATTTCAGCCCCAATCAAGCCAAAGCCTTCAAAAATGGTCAATGGATTCGCGCCTATGGCGAAATCAAATACGGCTTTCAAAATTGGGAAATCATTCATCCCGAGTATCATATTTTTAACCGCGATAATCCACCGCCTTTACCCGCGACTTACACCGCGATTTACCCACTGACCGAAGGCATCTCGCAAAACCAATTACGCAAATGGATCGGCGAGGTTTTGAATAAAGCAGGATTAAATAATGATTACGAACGTGCTTTGGCTTTTTGCCATCGCCCACCTTCGGATACACCACTGGATGATTTGGAATGCTTTCAAACGCCACCCCAGCAGGCCTTAATTCGAGAAGAATTTATGGCGCATCGATTGGCACTTTTGAGTTTGAAAGAAGACACGGTTATCAGCCAAGCACCGAAATTATCCGCGCACTGCTATGAATTGACACGCCTGTTTAAAACGCATTTAAGTTTTGAATTAACCGATGCACAAACCCGCGTGTTACGAGAAATTTCAGCCGACCTTGCGCTGAATACGCCTATGATGCGATTGGTGCAAGGCGATGTTGGTTCGGGTAAAACGGTCATCGCCGCACTCAGCGCCTTGCAAGTGATTGAAGGCGAGCACCAAGTCGCCTTAATGGCGCCGACTGAGTTGCTCGCTCAACAGCATTTTGAAAGTTTTCAGGCTTGGTTTGAACCCTTAGGTGTGCCGATTGGATTTTTATCCAGCGCTCTTACGGCGAAACAAAAACGCGAGATTTATGAACGCCTATCTTCTGGCGAGCTCAAGATGGTGATTGGCACCCACGCATTGTTCCAAAAACACGTTGAATTTCATTCTTTAGGCCTCGTGATTATCGACGAGCAACACCGATTCGGCGTACACCAACGCTTAGCATTAGCGCAAAAAGCGGGTGATGTGACACCGCACCAGTTAGTGATGACCGCCACCCCTATTCCGCGGACCTTAGCCATGACCGCTTACGGAGATTTAAATGTCTCTGTCATAGACCAACTGCCTGCTGGACGCCAACCTATTCAAACGATTGTGCTCCCCAATAATCGCCGCGAAGAACTGATTCAACGCGTACACAATGCTTGTTTAGAAGGTCAACAAGTCTATTGGGTGTGCCCGTTAATCGAAGACTCCGAAGTATTGCAATACCATTCTGCTGAAAGCGTATTTGCCGAACTGCAAGAACACATGCCTGAAATCAAAATAGGCCTTGTGCATGGACGACATTCAGCACAAGAAAAAGACTCCGTGATGCGCCCATTTTCAGACGGAGAAACCCAACTTTTAGTTGCGACCACCGTCATCGAAGTCGGTGTGAATGTGCCCAATGCAACACTCATGATTATCGAACACGCCGACCGTTTAGGCCTTGCACAATTGCATCAGTTGCGCGGTCGAGTCGGTCGAGGCACCAAAGCAAGTTCATGTGTATTACTCTACGAAGGCCCTTTGTCTGAAACGGGTCAAACGCGTTTAGGCGTGATGCGTGACAGCACCGATGGCTTTTATATCGCCGAAAAAGACCTTGAAATCCGCGGCCCAGGTGAAATTTTAGGCACACGCCAAACAGGCCTGATGAGCTTCAAAATCGCCGACCTCGTGCGCGACCAAGATTTAATCGAAGCAGCCAATGACCAAGCCGACGAGTTGTGGCAGAATAGCCGCCAAGAGGCGCAAATTTACATCGAACGATGGCTCGCACATAACTTGGAATACGGACAAATCGGATGACCCCAAACTGGAAAAGCTACCACTGGCACACGCCCCAACAAGCCCGCTCATGGCTGATGGAAAAAGGCTCACTCACACAACGATTGCGTGAATCTTGTTCAGGTCAGTTTCATCTGACGTTGGAACACCAAGCCTTTGAACGCCCTGATTTGGATGAAATCCAAGCCTTAAATTTAAAATCTGGACAACGTGCCCTCGTGCGAGAAGTTTTACTGTGGTGCGATGATGAACCTGTGGTTTGGGCGCGTAGTATTTTGCCCTATAAAACCCTGCAAAACATTCACCATCCGCTGGGCAATCTAGGCACAAAACCGCTCGGTGATATTTTGTTCTCTCACCCACATATTCATCGCGGTGAAATCGAAGTCGCGGAAGTGGAATACAACAACGCCCCGCATTGGGCGAGGCGCTCTGTATTTGAAGTCGAAGGGTGGCCGATTCTGGTCAGCGAAACGTTTTTGCAGTATTTAGACTAATCGCTCAACCAATCCACTGACACGTTCCACAGCGTTCTGAATACTGGATTCCAAAACGGCATCATCAGCGTGCAAACTCACTTTCTTCTTTGCGCGTGTAATCCCTGTATAAAGCAGCTCTTTGGTCAATAATCCCTGAATCCGTTTGGCCTGTTCCTGATCTTTAGGCAATTCAGGTAATACAATCAACACATGAGCAAATTCCGAGCCTTGGCTTTTGTGAATCGTCATCGCAAATGCGGTTTCATGCTCAGGTAATTGCGCAGGCATAAAGGCCTTAAACTCACCGTTCATAGGGAAATACACCTGCAACTGATCCGATTCGTTCGACAAAGCAATCCCAATATCGCCATTGAACAATCCCAGCTCGGCATGATTTTCCAAAATCATCACAGGACGGCCTAGATACCATTCTTCTTGTTGACCTGCGAGGGCATCAAAACGCGCTTTATCGCGTCGCGTTGCACACAGAACCTGAAAGGCATCGAAGGCATCAAAAATCTGCTCTTTAGTTGAAGCCGAATCATTCACCACTGACCAATACTGCGCGTATTCACGTTTGGCGAATTGCACGGGATCCTCTTTGCTGCGAGTCACCATATCTCCACCGTTGGCTAACACCGTCAAAGCTGCATCCGCATTAGACGCATTCACAGCCAAGGCCAAGTCTTTAATCGCGCCACCAAAACGATAGGTGTTTTGCAGATGCACGCGATTATTCGGCAAGCCTTTGCACATATCCGCCAACACGGCGCCCGTTTCAACCGATGCCAGCTGGTCTTGGTCACCCATCATAATCAACTTGGCCGACGGCTTCAGCGCCTGAATCAATCGACTCATCATGCCGATATCGATCATCGAGGCCTCATCAACCACCACCACATCGGCGCTCAAAGGGTTCTC
>JAAZVR010000085.1 GCA_018623305.1 Thiotrichales bacterium
ATAAGACACGCTCCGAAATCTGCATTTGCGATATTTTTAATTCGTCTATTGCAGGCTCATTCGTCGCCATGTTTGCTCCAGCACTATGTCCAGACGATAAAGGCCCAGCTATAAAGGCCCACACCAAACCTGCGGTCAACGACAAAATCACCAACATATTCAAAACGCTGAACACTTCATTTCGGCTTGCACGTTTTTTCAGAGCTGTATTTTCAGCAGAAATCATATTCAGCTTGCGCATCAATCCCTTTTCAATCTCCAAGGCTTGTTCGTCACCACGCTCGCCTGCTTGTTTTGCCATTTCAGAAGATTTTAGAGAAATTTCAGCCGCTTCATTCGAGGCACGCGCAGCATTGTGCGCAACCATGATGGCATCAATCAACGGTTTTTCGCGTGCCATAGATTCAATCTGACCTGCGGTTTTCACCGCATCTTCCGCTGAATCAATCGAAGATTCGACTTGATCTAGCTCAGCCATTTCATCTAAAAGCTCGTCGCGTTCTTCAGCCATTCAAACCACCTTCATTGCGTAATGTGTCTAATTTCGCACGCATTTCCGCTGTTTTCATTTTCAGATCATTTGTTTTTTGACTCAAGCGCTCTGTCGTTTCGCTCAATTCAGCAAAATTCACCGAACTCATATCAGGCATCGGAGTACCCGAATTTTTCACCACCGACAAAGCACGCTCCATAGCTTGGAATGAGCGCTCAATGATGCTTTGTTTGCTGCTCGCTGAATCCAATTTTTCTGTCGCCGCTGCATTCGCTAAAGCCGTCGCTTGTTGCGCCGCTTGTAAAGCTTCTGTTGCCAAGTCCGAAATCTCATTAGACACGTTAATGGCCTCCTCCATCGAGTGAACCGCCAGCTCTGCTTGCTCGCAAACATCATTCACATCTTGATCTGAAGACTCAAACACCGTTTCGTCACTTGATTCCTCTGCTGGCATTTCAGGTAATTCATCCACTGCATCAACCGGATCTTCAAGCACTTCTTCGATGGAAGACTCTTCTAGCATTGCTTCTTCGACCGACACATCAGGCAACGATTCATTCGCCAACAAATCCTCATCCGCTGGCAAGTCCATTGCAACCTCTAAATCTTCATCCAAGGCCTGGGCAGGCTCACCCATCATAGGCGACATGGCCTCATCCAATACATCATCCGCCATACCTGCAACATCATCTAAAAGAATATCTTCAGGGGCTTTTGGCTCTGACTTCAACTTTTCTTTTACATCTGCAGGAATTTCAGGATCTGATTCCAGTACTTCACCCCAAGCTGGATCCAATTCATTACTTGGATCTCCGCCCATCAATTCAGCCATTTCTTCATCCGTCATTGTCTGTGTCATGTTGCATCTCCTCAATCAACGCAATGCGTTGTCGGTTAATTTGCTCTTTTAATTCTTTTCCTACAAAGCCCAATGCAACAACCTTGCCAACTTCTAAAGTTTTCACTTTTTTCAAGGCCTTACGCCAAAAATCTGCTTGAGGGTAATCGCTTTCCTCATAGCCCATTCGCCCTTGGCTATCATACTGACTCACACTGATCAGCTGTTCAAAACGCTCAGCTTGACGCAAAGCATCACAACCCTCCAAAACTTTCCAGATCTCTTCGGACGTCAATTCAAAGGCTTTATGAAACTGACCATGCCACTTGGTCGCCAGTAAAGCCAATTGTTTTGTTTTTTTAGGCACTTTCCAGCGTTCGCAAATTATTCGGGTCGGCTCCACCCCAGCCAGTTCATGCCCTTTATGAGACGGCCATTTCGCTTTAGGCGTCAAGCCTTTACCAATGTCATGCAACAAACACGCCCAGCGAATCTCTAAAGCAGCGTTATTTTTCATCGCTTGCACCAGCACCATTTCATTATGAATCCCCGTGTCAATTTCTGGATGCCAAAACTCTGACTGCGGAACGCCATAAAGCGCTTCGACTTCAGGCAACAGAATCTTCAGAGCGCCACACTCACGCAAGGTTTGAATAAAGACAACGGCATCGCCCTCCATCAAACCCCGTGAAAATTCCATCCATACCCGCTCAGGTGTCAAAGCTCCCAATTCACCCGACTCAACCATTGAGCGCATTAAGCTTTGGGTTTGCTCAGCGACCACAAAATCCAAGTGTGCCAAACGCGCTGCAAAACGCGCCACACGCAATACTCGCAACGGATCTTCACGAAACGCGTCAGAAACATGACGCAACAATCGAGCTTCAATATCTTGCTGCCCGCCATAAGGATCAAACACATCGCCCTGTTCATTCATAGCCATCGCGTTAATGGTTAAATCTCGGCGAATCAAATCCTCTTCCAAAGTCACATCGGGCGCGTAATAACATTCGAAACCATGATAGCCCTGACCTTTTTTACGTTCCGTACGCGCTAAAGCGTATTCCTCTTTGGTTTCAGGGTGCAAAAACACAGGAAAATCTTGCCCAACCGCTTGATAACCCTGCTGAATCAGCTCATCTGGACTTGCACCTACAACAACCCAATCAATGTCTTTTACAGGCAAACCCAATAAGGCATCACGGACAGCACCGCCGACTTTATACACTTGCAAATCAAAACTCCTAAAACTAAAAAAGGCCTCAAATGAGGCCTTTCAGTGTAATTCAAAGATAAATTAATGACTGTGATTTTTAATCTTTGAATTCATTGTCTCTTCCATCGCAGAACCCTTTTCATAATCATGACCTGGCTCTTCCTCTTCGATTAAGTAGTTTGCACATTCATTGTATGGATCCTGATCAATGCGAATTGAATCTTTTTCTTCTTGGTTCATTTAATGTCTTCCTGACTCTTTTCTCATCTCATGATAACGCTCACGAATTGCAACTGGGCTCAGATAACCTTCAGCCTGAACTTTTAAATCCTTCAATTCAATATCAAACAATTCAACGTCGTTTTTATCGCATACAGCATCGACCTTGAAGAACTGAATAACATCTCTCGCAAAAACATTCATCAAAGAACGCATTGGCGAACAAACTTCACGAATCATCGTTTTAGACTCAGTGATTTCTTTAACCCATTCAACCAGTTCTTTAAGGGTATAAGCCTGGGTACCGCATAGTGTTAAAGATTGGTTAAATGTTTTTGGATTGTCGATCGCTTGTTTAAAAATTTCGACTACGTCTAAAAAGTAAATAGGTGCTGCTTTAGATTGCAATTGAGAAAAAGGAGCCACAGGCATTTTTAGACGTTGCTGGATTTCAGATAAAAAATCACCTTTAACGCCAAACGTTCCCTCTCCAAACAGCCAAGAAGTTTTCAATACTGTTGCGTTCACAGTATCGCTAGACAAAGCGACTTTATCCGCTTCCTCTTTCGAGGCAAAGTAAGGTGCAGAAGTGTCTTGAGCGACAGCCGACCACTGCAACAATCGAGAGACCTGATTTTTCTCGCAAGCTTTCAACACTTTGCGCGTCAATTCAGTGTGGATCTGATCAAAAGCACTGCCACTGCATTTTTTACTGTCAACCAAATTAATTACAGTATCCGCTCCCGCTATTAACTCATCTAACACCTCTGGAAGATGAATATTCGCTTGACGCATAGAAACATTCGGATACAAACTTAACTCACGACAACGCTCTGGCCGACGACTTGGTACAACAATCTCATGACCTTCGGCTGCCAAGGCATGAACCAAAGCCTGCCCTAGAAAACCCGTGCCACCCAACACACAAATATGATGTTTTTTCATGGAGTTCCCATTTTCTCAATTTCTTTTCTATATAACCCATAAATAATAGGGCACATAAGCCATTTGGTCAAGATTTGAACATCCTCTATAATACTCAAAAAGACCCTCTGGAGATATCATGAACACTATTAAATGCGATGCATATCGTAGCCCACACAAAGCTGACTTGTATCTTTTCGTTGAAGCCGGCAAAGATGTTTCAACGCTTCCGGATACGATTCATACTTTGTTTGAAAAGTTGGAATTGTTTTACACGTTTGACCTTTCACCAGGCAAAAAAATGCAGCGTGAAAATGCTGATCGAGTGATTGAAAATATTCAAGCGCAAGGTTATCACATTCAAATGCCGCCGCCTGAGCATGAAAAAGAAAACATCTTAGAAGAAAACAAAATCGTCCAAGCTTCCATGAAACTCATTGAAAACATGGAATAAGGCACTTAAAATACGAAAGACTTACAATTTTAATCAAGAATTAGGAGACGCTCGATGGCGCATACACTTCCGGAATTAAATTACGCATACGACGCATTAGCCCCTTACGTTGGCGCAGAGACAATGGAACTCCACCACTCAAAACACCACCAGGCGTATGTTGATAACTTGAACAAGCTGACTGCCGGCACAGAATTCGAAGGCATGTCTTTGGAAGACATCGTTGTAAAAGCGCCAGCAGGTGGCATCTTCAACAATGCAGGCCAACACTGGAACCATTGCCAATTCTGGGAAATGATGTCTCCAAACGGTGGTAATGAACCGACTGGTGCTCTTGCTGATGCCATTAACAAAACATTTGGTTCTTTTGATGATTTTAAAACTCAGTTCGAAGCAACGGGTGTAGCAACATTCGGTTCTGGCTGGGCTTGGTTGGCACAGAATGCAGATGGTTCAATTGAATTGATGTCAGCTTCTAATGCAGACAACCCACTTCGTCACGGTAAAAACGCTTTGCTAGGCGTAGACGTATGGGAACACGCTTACTATGTTGACTACCGTAACCGTCGCCCAGAATACTTGAAACAATTCTGGAATGTTGTGAACTGGGATAACGTTGCAGAACGCTTTAACGGTTAATCTCACCTCACTTCTCAAGGCCGCCATTGTGCGGCCTTTTTTGTATGCTATGATTGCTCAAAATAGGAGATAACTATGAGCTTTAAAAGCATTAATCCCGCGACCACTGAAACTATCTTCAGTTGCGATTCAATTAGTAATCAAGAGGCATTTGAAATCATTGAGGCTGTTCACCGCACTCAAAAAGACTGGGGACACCAAGACGAACTCA
>JAAZVR010000011.1 GCA_018623305.1 Thiotrichales bacterium
ACACTCGACATTGAACCTGTCATTTGCTGACAAGGATAGTTCATATCAATCTCTGCTGGATTAACCATGAACACCTTTGAATCATGCTGTTGGGCTTTGCGGATACGCAAATTCATAATCGGCTGTTCTTTACGAATATTTGAACCCACAATCAAATAGGCTTTTTTCTTATCCAATCCAACAAGTGATGTCGGCATAGAAGGCACACCTGAAATCATTGCTCGGAAATCAGATTGCTCTAGACGGTGGTCGATTGACTCACTGCCCATCGCGCGTGTTAGCTTTTGAGCCAAGTGTAATTCTTCAAGTGTTGACGTTTCAGAAACCAACGTCGCCAAATCAGAACCGGCTGCCTTAATATGTTCTGCGGCAACCGACAAGGCTGTTTCCCAGTCCGTTGTTTTCCACTCACCGTCAACCTTAATCATTGGTTGAGTCAAACGATCTTCACTATGAATACTTTCATATGAGAAACGATCACGGTCAGACATCCAAACTTCATTAATTTCTTCATTTTCTGCGGGCACGAAACGATAAACCGTATCGTCTTTTTCATGCACTTGAATGTTTGAACCTGCTGAATCATGAGGCGCTACAGACTTATGAGACTTCAATTCCCAAGTACGAATCTTGTAACGGAAAGGCTTAGACGTTAAGGCACCCACTGGACATAAGTCAATCACATTACCTGATAACTCAGAATCCACAGAACTTTCAATGAACGTTGCGATTTCCATATGCTCGCCACGGCCAGTCATTCCCAATTCCATGATACCCGCAACTTCTTGTCCAAAACGCACACAGCGTGTACAGTGAATACAACGAGTCAAATCCGTTTGAATCAAGGGACCAACTGCTCGACCACCGACAATACGTTTTGATTCAGAGTACAGAGAAATATCACTGCCATAATCCATTGCAACGTCTTGCAACTCACACTCACCACCCTGATCACAAATAGGGCAATCAAGAGGGTGGTTAATCAGCAAAAATTCCATTACTGATTGTTGTGCTTCCAAGGCCTTTTTCGAACGTGTATTCACAACCATACCATCTGCAACTGGCGTTGCACAGGCTGGCACACATTTAGGCGAATTCGCCACTTCAACCAAACACATACGACAGTTTGCTGCGACCGACAATTTCTTGTGATAACAGAAACGCGGAATATTGATGCCTGCGTCATCTGCAACATCAATCAACATCGATCCTTCTGCCGCTTCGATTTCTTTTCCGTTGATTTCAACTTTAATCATAATCTAATCCTGCAGCATCATGCTCGGTCGTAAATTGAGCAACCGTGCTTAATGTAATGTTCAAATTCTTCGCGGTAGTGTTTAATAAAGCTCACAACAGGCATAGTTGCACCATCGCCTAAGCCACAAATCACACGACCTGTAATTTTGTTTGAGACGCCCAATAAAAGATCCAAATCTTTCATTTCGCCTTTACCTTCCAAGATACGCTTAGTAACACGGTGAATCCAACCCGTACCCTCTCGACAAGGTGTACACTGACCACACGATTCTTCGTAGTAGAAGTAAGTAAGACGCTCTAGCGCTTTAACCATGTCCGTTGTTTCGTCCAAAACGATAACCGAACCCGCACCTAAGAATGATCCTGCCTTACCAACACCGTCGTAATCCATTGTCATGTTCATTGCCACATCCGCTGGCACAACCGGCGTTGAGGAACCACCTGGAATCACAGCCTTAAATTTACGACCTTTCCAGATACCGCCTGCCATCTCTAACAATTCGCTAAACGGTGTCCCCATTGGCACTTCAAAGTTACCAGGATTTTCAACATGACCCGATACTGCAAACAATTTTGTACCGCCACTATTCGGTACGCCTAGGTCACGGAACCACTCGCCACCTTTAGCCAAGATCATTGGGATCGACGCCAAGGTTTCAGTGTTATTAATTGTCGTTGGACGGCCATACAGACCATAGCTCGCAGGGAAAGGTGGTTTGAATCGTGGCTGACCTTTTTTACCTTCAATCGATTCAATCAAAGCGGTTTCCTCGCCACAAATATACGCACCAGCACCCGCATGATAGTTCAAATTAAATGAAACACCTGATCCATTAATATTGTCGCCTAACAAACCTTTTTCATAAGCTTGCTTAACTGCGTTATTGAATCGGTTAATCGGTTCAACAAATTCACCACGAATGTAGTTGTATCCTTGCGTTGCGCCCAAAACAAAACCAGCAATAGCCATACCCTCAACCAATTGGTGTGGGTTATAACGCAAGATATCACGGTCTTTAAAAGTACCTGGCTCACCTTCATCCGAGTTACAAAGGATGTATTTTTGTCCTTCTGTACCACGCGGCATGAAACTCCATTTCAAGCCTGTTGGGAAACCCGCACCACCACGACCACGGATATTTGATGTTTTAACTTCTTCGATGATCTCTTCTGCGGTCCATTTTCCCGCTAGAATATCATTCCAAACCTTGTAGCCACCTTGAGCGATATAAGTCTCAATATCCCATGAGTTTTCAAGATGGTTATTTCTGAAACATACTTCATTTGCCATATCGATTACTCCAACCCTTCAAGGATTTCATCCATGCGTTTAGGATCTACGTTTTCGTAATAATCATTACCAATGTAAATTGCTGGTGCTCCACCACAAGCGCCCAAACACTCAACTTCTTTAATCGAGTATTTACCGTCTGCTGACACTTCATTCAGGCCTACACCGAACTTTTCTTTTAGATAATCCAACAACTCATCAGACCCACGCAGCATACAAGAAATGTTTTTACAAACACAAATTTTGTATTGACCTACTGGGCTATGTTCATACATTGAGTAAAAAGTTGCCACTTCATAAACAGAAATCGAAGTCACGCCTAAGTAATCCGCAACTTCAGCCATAGACTGAGCCGTTAAATGACCATTATTCGCATTTTGCACAATCGTCAAAGCAGGCATAATTGCAGACTGACGTTGATCTTCTGGATACTTAGCAAGATGGTCATCAATTGCATCTTTAACCCAACCTTGAATCAAAGCCTGACCATCTTGAGTGCCATCCAGTGAATAGTACTGAGCATGATCAATGTCTTGATCAATCAAACCTGCTGGAATCTTCTTAACTGAATCATTCATCGGTCAATCTCCCCAAATACGATATCTTGTGTACCGATAATGGCAACCACATCTGCCAATAAATGGCCTTTCGCCATTTCATCAATTGCGGCCAAATGCGTATAACCTGGTGCACGAATCTTCAAACGATATGGCTTATTCGCACCATCAGATACCATGTAAATGCCAAACTCCCCTTTCGGGTGTTCTACCGCTGAATACACTTCACCTTCTGGCAATGAATAACCTTCTGTAAACAACTTAAAGTGATGAATCAAAGATTCCATATTGTTTTTAGCATCTTCACGCTTCGGTGGTGCAATCTTGTTGTTCTCGACCATCACAGGGCCTGGGTTTTCTTTCAACCACTTCACACATTGCTGAATGATCTTGTTCGATTCACGCATTTCTGCAACACGAACCAAGTAGCGATCGTAACAGTCACCATTCACACCGACTGGAATATCAAAATCCAATTGATCGTACACCTCATAAGGTTGTTTCTTACGCAAATCCCATGCGATACCCGAACCACGCAACATAGGCCCTGTGAAGCCTAATTGGTACGCACGCTCTGGAGAAACCACACCAATATCTACGGTACGTTGTTTCCAGATACGGTTATCCGTCAATAGTGTCTCATATTCATCAACATAACCAGGGAAGCGCTCAGTAAACGCTTCGATGAAATCCAACATCGAACCTTGACGATCTTCATTCAGCATCGCGACTTCTTTCGCTTTTGTACGATCACTGATTTCATACTTTGGCATTTCATCTGGCAGGTCACGATAAACACCGCCTGGACGATAATAAGCAGCGTGCATACGCGCACCTGAAACGGCCTCATAACAATCCATCAAATCTTCACGCTCGCGGAATGCATACAAGAAAACTGTCATGGCACCGATATCCAACGCATGAGCACCCAACCACATCAAGTGGTTCAAGATACGTGTCATCTCGTCAAACATCACTCGAATATACTGAGCGCGCTCTGGCACTTCAATGCCTGCCAGCTTTTCAATCGCCATACAATAAGCATGCTCATTCGACATCATCGATACATAATCGAGTCGGTCCATGTAAGGCAATGATTGGTTGTATGTTTTGTACTCAGCAAGTTTTTCTGTACCACGGTGCAACAAACCAATATGCGCATCTGAACGCACAATCGTCTCACCATCCAATTCAAGAATCAAACGCAATACACCGTGCGCTGACGGGTGTTGAGGACCAAAGTTCAGAGTGTAGTTTCTAATTTCTGACATCAAGCATTCTCCACAGCAACACCATCACGAACCATACGAGGCACATTCACACGATTTTCAATTGAGACAGGCTCATAAACAACGCGCTTTTTAACTGAGTCATAACGCATTTCAACATGCCCTTCCAAAGGAAAGTCCTTACGTAAAGGATGGCCCACAAAGCCGTAATCCGTCAAAATTCGACGTAAATCTGGATGACCTTCATACACAATACCGTACATATCAAACGACTCGCGTTCGAACCAGTTTGCACAATCCCAGACTGTTACAACACTCGGTACAACTGGAAATTCATTATCATCCGCAAAAACTTTAACGCGCAAACGTACATTCGCTGACAAAGACAACAAATGGTAAACCGAGGCAAAACGAGGACCTTGTAATTCTGAGTTTGTCTCTTCCTCATCATCAAAGTCAAAAACACCGCGACTAAAACCTGTGTTCGCTGCGCGCGCTGTTTCCCAATTCTCTTGGCGGTAGGCTAGATAATCCACACCACAGACATCAATCAACTCTTCAAAACGAAAATCTGACTTCAACGCATTTGCAACATCTAGCCAGTTTTCAGGTGACACAGTGATCGTCAATTCATTAAAGGCAATATGAGAAGCATCCACTTGCTCACCAAGGCCTGCCTGTAATTTCGACTGTAAATCTTCTAAATACGACATAACTTACCTCTTATCGAGCAATAGTATTTGTGCGTTTGATTTTTTCTTGCAGCTGAATAATGCCGTATAACAAGGCCTCAGCTGTTGGCGGACAACCTGGAACATAAACATCAACAGGCACAATACGATCACAACCACGAACAACTGAATACGAATAATGGTAATAACCACCACCATTCGCACAAGACCCCATTGAAATAACCCAACGCGGCTCAGACATCTGATCGTAAACCTTGCGAAGAGCTGGCGCCATTTTGTTGACCAAAGTTCCTGCAACAATCATCACATCCGATTGACGTGGACTTGGACGAAAGATCACACCAAAACGGTCCAAATCATAACGTGAAGCACCTGCCTGCATCATTTCCACTGCACAACAAGCCAAACCAAACGTCATCGGCCACAATGAACCCGTACGAGCCCAGTTAATCAATTTATCTGCCGTTGTCGTGACAACGCCTTCTTTAAGAATTCCTTCTACTCCCATTCCAGCGCTCCTTTCTTCCACTCATAGATAAAGCCAACCACAAGGATGGTTAAGAAAACGGCCATGGCCAACAAACCTGCCAAACCAATTTCATCAATCGCAACCGCCCACGGGAACAAGAATGCGATTTCTAAATCAAAAATGATAAATAAGATTGCAACCAAGTAGAAACGGACATCGAATTTCATTCGAGCATCCTCAAACGCCTCAAAGCCACACTCATAAGGCGAATTTTTTTCTGTGTCAGGCTTTTGCGGACCTAGCAAGTAACCTGCAACAATTGGCCCAATACCAAAAGCGATCCCTAAAACCACAAAAAACAAGACTGGCAAATATTGTTCAATCATGTCGTTCCCTCGACTCTTTTAAATAATGGTGCCGATGGCCGGACTTGAACCGGCACGAGTTACCTCACCACCCCCTCAAGATGGCGTGTCTACCAATTCCACCACATCGGCAAATTCTGTTTACTGACCTACCGGAATAGTCGGAAGATCCGTTTCAGGCTGAACCTGCTCCACTTGCTCTACCACACTTGTTTTTGATTTATGCGCATCTGCCGCCAAATAAGCCAAAACCAAGCTTGTAACAAAAAACAATGTCGCTAAAAGGGCTGTCAAGCGTGAGAAAACCGTCGCACCACCTGCAGCACCGAAAACTGAGTTAGAACCGCCTCCACCAAGAGAAGCGCCCGCATCTGCACCTTTACCATGCTGAATCATGACTAAACCAATGATCCCAACAGCAAGTAATAGATGAATAATTAATACAACCTGAAACATATAAGCCTCTTTATTTTGCTGCCTTACAAATCGCAGCAAATTCTGCAGCGTCCAGCGAAGCTCCGCCCACTAAACCGCCATCTACATCAGGCATCGAAAACAATTCTTCTGCATTAGCTGCTTTAACACTGCCGCCATACAAAATCGTTGTTTGCTTTGCCACATTCTGATCATGTCCCGCCAAACGATTACGAATAAACGCATGAACCTCTTGAGCTTGCTCAGAAGTCGCTGTTTTACCCGTACCAATCGCCCAAACAGGCTCATAAGCAATAACAATATTCTCAAACGCATCAATACCACACGTTTCAATTGCTGCATCTAATTGAGCAGCAATCACCGCTTCCGTCTGTTCTGATTCGCGATCTTCTAGATGCTCACCCACACAAAACAAGGGCGTCAAACCTGCATTTAAAGCCACCTGTGTTTTCTGAGCAACTAACTCATTCGTTTCACCGTGATTATCACGACGCTCAGAGTGTCCAACAATAACGTATTCACAACCAAAGTCGTTCAACATCTCTGCTGAAATCTCACCTGTGAATGCTCCACTTGCTTCCGTGCTCAAATCCTGACCACCAAAACCAACTTGAGAGCCAGCCAGCAAATCACGCGCTTGCGACAAATAAACAAATGAAGGGCAAACCGCCACTTTGGCAGTCACGTCATCCAATTGTTCCAACAATCCTTTTAATAATGCTTCATTGTTTTCCAACGAACCATTCATCTTCCAATTACCCGCAACTAGAGCCTGTCTCATAAAATCCACTCAACACTTTGCTATAAAAAATCTTCGGAATGATAGCTGTATAAAACTTTCTTTTCAATATTGCAATTTTGTGACAATCATTCTATAGAATCAAGTATAGCTTTAAAAACAAACACTTAACACCCAATCAACTCAATCTTATTGGCAATTTTTTTTGCAACCTTCGTAATTTCTTCTTTATCCAAACCTTCAGCCATCACTCGAATTAATGGCTCAGTCCCCGATGCCCGTACTAAGATTCGTCCTTTTTCACCCAAAAGGTCTTCGCTTTCTTGAATCAAGACCTTTATATCATCGTTATCAATAACATCTCGGTTCACAACTCTTACATTAATCAAGACTTGAGGATAAAGTCTCAATTCTTCCAGCACACTCTTCAATGTTTGCTTTTGAACAATCAACGCCTCTAAAACTTGCAGGGCAGCAACAATACCATCACCTGTTTTGATTCGATCCATACATAGAATATGGCCCGAACCCTCTGCACCTAAACACCAGTTATTTTCAACTAACGCGCGCATCAAATACTTATCACCCACAGCCGTTCTAACAAAGCTCACACCCTTGGCTTTCAAAGCATTTTCAACACCTAGATTCGTCATCAATGTACCTGCAACACCACCTTGCAAACGTGCTTCCTTGTTCCAATAAGTCGCCAACAAATACAGAATCTGATCGCCATCAACCACCTGACCGGACGAATCCACCAAAATCAGTCGATCTCCATCGCCGTCTAATGCGATGCCTAAATCAGCTTCATGCTCGATAACTTTCTGTTGGATTTTTTTCGTTGATGTTGCACCACATTCGAGATTTATATTTAGACCGTCTGGATCAACACCAATCGAAATGACTTCTGCTCCCAACTCAGAAAACACAGCGGGCGCAATATGATAGGTTGCACCATTTGCACAATCGACAATCAACTTCATACCGCTCAGCTCAAGTCTTTGCCCAGTCGAGTCTCTAAAGGTACTTTTACAAAACTCGATGTATCGACCCGCTGCATCATCAATACGCTTTGCCTTACCCAATTCCTGAGACGGCACTGTGGTCATATCTTGAGCCATCAACGTTTCTATTAAGCCTTCCATATCTGCAGAAATTTTCTGCCCCTGACCGTCAAAAAACTTAATCCCATTATCATAATAAGGATTGTGCGACGCACTGATCACCACACCGGCTTGAGCATTGAATGTTTGCGTCAAATAAGCAATCGCCGGTGTTGGCATAGGCCCCAACAATCTCACATCAACGCCAGCCGCCGAAAAACCTGCCTCTAAAGCCGATTCCAACATGTAGCCTGAGATGCGCGTATCTTTACCAATCAACACTACAGGGCGATTCATACCTGAGTGTTGCTTAATCGCCTGACCTGCAGCCCAACCCAACTTCATCACGACTTCCGGAATCATCGGCGCCTCACCGACTTTTGCTCGTACACCATCTGTTCCAAAAAAACTCATCTTACAGCCTCCACCGCTTGCCACATCTTAATCACATCCGCCGTTTCTTTTACATCATGCACACGCAGTATTTTCGCGCCCTCTTGAGCCGCCATTAACGCACATGACAAGCTTCCTGCCAACCGATCACTCACATCGGCATCCAACACATGTCCAATCATACTTTTTCTAGAAACCCCAACCAATAAAGGAACATCATCTGACACGAATTCAGTAATCGCTTTCATTAACATCAAGTTCTGTTCCAATGTTTTACCAAAACCATATCCCTGATCAATGATGACATCTTCAATACCATGACTCCGACACACCTCAATTCGAGACTTCAAAAACGACTTCACCTCACCCACAACATCTTCATAACAAGGATTATTTTGCATCGATTCAGGCAAGCCCTGCATGTGCATCAAACATACAGGGACATTCAAACTCGCTACAACCTCAACAGCCCCTTCTTCTTGTAATGCACGTACATCATTGATCAAATTTGCACCCGCCTCAACCGCTGCTTGCATCACCTCAGGTTTGTAGGTATCAATAGAAATACATAACGCAGAGTCTTTCTCTCTTAAGGCCTGTATCACTGGAATAACCCGATCCAACTCCTCTCGCAAAGACACTTTTGTCGCACCTGGCCGCGTTGATTCTCCACCAATATCAATAATCGTCGCACCTTGAGCTTTCATCTGCAAAGCTCTTTTAACGGCTGCATCCACCCTATTAAACTCTCCCCCGTCCGAAAACGAATCGGGTGTTACATTCAAAATACCCATAATGTGGACTGAGTTTTCATTCAAATCCAATTTAGACCAAACGCTCATCACAACTCCTTTAGATAAAAAAAGCACTCGTTAAGAGTGCTTTCCTTTGTCATTGCCAACCATCGCCTGGCTTAGGCTTGAATGGAATGACATTATCATCATCGGGTTTCTCAGTTTCTTCCGTTGTTTTATTCTCTTCAACCGATTCACTGACTTCAACTTCTTCCGATGAATCCTGGTCGTCCACATCTTCTGGGTCAACCCAGTCTTTAGGCGGACCTGGAATCTTACCTTCCATAATCTCATCCACCTGCTCTGCATCAATGGTTTCGTACTTCATCAACGCTTCAGTCATCACCTCGAGCTTATCTCGGTTCTCTACCAAAATGCGCATAGCTTCAGCGTAAGCGCCATCGATAATTCCGCGAACCTCATTATCGATAATTTGCTGCGTCTCATCAGAAATCATCTTCGGCTTCATGCTACCAGGACCCAGGAACCCACCATCTTCATCTTCTTGATACAGTAAAGGACCTAGCTTATCGGAATAACCCCAACGCGTCACCATGCTGCGGGCAAGCTCACTGGCTCTTTGAATATCATTACTGGCACCCGTTGTTATCGCATCCTTACCAAAGATCAACTCTTCAGCTGTTCGCCCACCGTACAAGCTATACAACTGGCTCATTAATCTTGTTTTAGAATAACTGTATCGATCATCTTCAGGAAGATACATCGTCACACCCAATGCACGTCCACGCGGAATAATCGACACTTTGTACACTGGATCATGCTCGGGCACCAAATAACCAATAATGGCATGGCCTGCTTCATGATAAGCCGTTAACAGACGTTCTTTTTCAGACATAACCATTGTCTTACGTTCAACACCCATTAAGATCTTGTCTTTAGCTTTTTCAAACTCAGCCATGCCCACCACTTTTTTGTCAACACGAGCTGACATTAAAGCGGCTTCATTAACTAAGTTCGCCAAATCAGCCCCAGAGAAACCTGGTGTACCGCGCGCAATTAATGCTGGCTTAACGTCTTTATCCAATGGGACTTTAGCCATGTGAACCTTGAGGATTTGTTCACGCCCGCGCACATCTGGCAACGGCACCGTCACCTGTCGGTCAAATCGACCTGGACGCAACAATGCCGGATCCAAAACATCTGGACGGTTAGTAGCCGCAATAACGATAATACCCTCGTTACCCTCAAAGCCATCCATTTCAACAAGCATTTGGTTCAATGTTTGCTCTCGCTCATCGTTACCGCCACCCATACCAGAGCCACGAGAACGACCTACCGCATCAATCTCATCAATAAAGATGATACAAGGTGCATGTTGCTTCGCTTGTTCAAACATATCACGCACACGGGACGCACCCACACCAACAAACATCTCAACGAAATCCGAACCCGAAATCGAAAAGAACGGCACTTTTGCCTCACCTGCAATCGCTTTCGCCAATAAAGTTTTACCTGTACCAGGCTGACCTGCCATCAAAACACCACGCGGTACATTACCGCCCAGCTTTTGGTATTTAGTTGGATCACGCAAGAAGTCAACAAGCTCAGAAACCTCTTCTTTTGCCTCATCGACACCCGCAACATCTTTAAACGTGACTTTTACTTGGTCTTCGCTCAGCATCTTAGCCTTACTCTTACCGAAAGACATTGGACCGCCACCGCCGCCCATGCCGCCACCCATTTGACGAGCAAAGAAAATCCACACTGCAATAAGCAACAGCATTGGAAACCAAGAAATAAAGATTTGTAACAGAACATTATCTTTCTGTGGAGGCTGAGATGTAATTGCAACTTGATTCGCCAACAAATCACCCACCAAACCAGGGTCACCTGGGTTGTAAGTCACAAAACGCTCACCTGTAGACCAAACGCCTTTAATCTCACGCCCATCAATAAAGACCTGTGAGACCTGGCCATTTTTCACATCCGAAATAAACTGCGAGTAATTAACCGCAGAACTTGCGTTACGTTTTTCGCCAAAATGATTGAACAAGCTCATCAACAAAAACGCCAACACAGCCCAAATCAATAAATTTCTAACCATTTTTATATCCGAATAAATAATTTTGTTGAGTGTTATTGTAGCGGAACTCCAAATTAGCCTCTAGCCTTTGAAGTCCTTTCCTAATAGATAGATTTCTTTACTGCGCGAACGTGAAGCTTTTGGCTTGCGAGTCACCACACTTCTGAAGCTACCTCGCATATCTTTCAAGTAATCTTCAAAGCCAGAACCTTGAAAAACTTTTACCAAAAAGTTGCCCCCAGGTGGCAAAACTTGACGAGCCATATCCAACGCCAACTCACACAAATACATCGCCCGCGGAATATCGACCGCTTTAACACCGCTATGATTCGGAGCCATGTCCGACATAACTAAGTTTATCTTTTGCTCGCCAATTGCATCCATGAGAGATTGATAGACCGACTCTTCTCTAAAGTCGCCCTGAATAAACTCCACATCAGGCAAAGGATCCATGGGCAAAATATCTAAAGCCACAATTCGCCCACGCCCCTGCAAACGCTCTGTCGCCACCTGAGTCCAGCCACCCGGAGCCGCACCCAAATCAACTACTGCATACCCAGGTTTAATAATGTGGTCTTTATCGTCAATTTCCATTAACTTATAAACCGCGCGCGAACGGAAGCCTTCACGTTGCGCACGCAACACAAATTCATCACTCTTATGTTCATCCAACCATCGAGAAGAACTGGCTGATCGCTTACCCAAAATACGCCCCTAATTTACTTTCTAGGCAATTCAGATTTAAGTTCAGGATCTTCTTCACGCTCTTTGTAAACCACCAAGGTTGAGCCAATTTTCTGAACCATTTCAACACCTGGCAATTCCAGCATGACTTCAATCATTTCTGCACGCTCTTCTCGGTCACCTTCATTCATTTTGACTTTGACCAATTCATGCGTCTCCAAAGTACTTAACAGCTCTGCAATAACGGCAGGCGTCAAGCCATTACCGCCAATCAATACTGTTGGACGCAAACCGTGAGCAATCCCACGTAAGAATTTAATTTGATTTTTTGTTAATGCCATTTTTATAAACCTTTTGCTAAATCATTCTGAATGTCTTTCACACTCTCAAGGCCTACCGACAAACGAATCAAACCTTCTGTTACACCAATTGCATCACGGCGCTCTGCAGGTACACGCGAATGCGTAGTCGATGCCGGATGTGTAATAATCGTTTTGGTGTCACCCAAATTCGCCGTAATCGACAACAATTGCGTTGAATTAATCAATTTAAAGGCCTCTTCACGACCGCCTTCAATTTCAAACGAAACAATTCCACCAAAACCTGATTGCTGAGTTTTCGCCAATTCATGCTGCGGATGCGACTCAAGACCCGGGTAATGCACCGCCTTCACATTCGGCTGAGCCACCAACCAATTCGCCATCGCCATTGCATTTTCACAATGCGCCTTCATCCGAATCTCCAGCGTTTCAAGACCTTTCAAAAAGACCCACGCATTAAACGGACCCATCGAAACACCTGCAGTACGCAAGAAACCATACACCTTTTCACCGACGGTTTCTTTTTTACCCAATACTGCGCCACCTAGACAACGGCCTTGACCATCCAAATATTTGGTCGCGGAATGCACGACATAATCAGCACCCAATTCCAATGGTCGTTGCAAAATCGGCGTGCAGAAACAATTGTCCACAGCCACTTCAATACCGTGTTTATGTGCTAATTCTGAAATCGCTCGAATATCGCCCACTTCTGTCATCGGATTCGCCGGCGTTTCCATAAAGAACAACTTCGTATTCTCTTGAATCGCAGACTCCCACTCAGACAAATTCGTCAAATCGACAAAACTCGTCGTCAAGCCAAATTTCTTCAAAATATTTTCAAACATCACAAAGGTCGTACCGAAAATACTGCGTGATGCAACAATATGATCGCCTGCTTCCAGCATACCCATGCACAAAGCCAAAATAGCCGACATTCCGCTAGACGTCGCCACACACGACTCTGCCCCCTCAAGCGCAGCTAGACGATGCTCAAATGTGCGAACGGTTGGGTTCGTAAAACGAGAGTAAACATTGCCAAGCTCTTCACCCGAAAAGCGTGCCGCAGCTTGCTCTGCAGATTCATAGGCAAAACTCGAAGTCGGAAAGATCGCCTCACTGTTTTCCATCTCAGGCGTTTGTGTATAGCCCGAGCGAATCGCCAATGTGGCCAAATCTAAATCATCGTAATTCATACATTATTCTGCGTTGTGTAAGTCAATACCGCTATCAGCGCCTTTCTTTTTGGATTGCGCGCCATCATTTCGTGATGAATCAATCGAAATCAAATATGCTTCTGTCACATCGCCCGTTGTGTATTTGCCACTAAAACAACTTGTATCAAATTGCTGAACCTTATCAGTCACAACCGCATCAACCATGTCTTGCAATGACTGATAAATCAATCGATCTGCACCGATATACTCACACACTTCATCAACTGTACGGCCATTGGCGATCAATTCTGTTGGTGATGGCATATCAATACCGTAAACATAAGCGTAACGAACTTCCGGCGATGCTGAAGCAAAATACACATTTTTAGCGCCTGCATCACGTGCCATAGCCACAATTTCGCCCGATGTTGTACCACGCACAATCGAATCATCCACCAACAAAACATTCTTACCTTGAAACTCAGAACTGATAGCGTTCAATTTTTGACGCACTGATTTCTTACGCACTTTCTGACCAGGCATAATGAACGTACGACCAATGTAACGGTTTTTAATAAAACCTTCACGATACGGCACACCCAATTCTTCTGCCAATTCAAGCGCAGAAGTACGGCTCGTATCAGGAATCGGCATCACAACATCAATTCCATGATCCTCGCCCCATTCACGCTTAATTTTTTGAGCTAATTTTTCACCCATCTTCAAACGCGCTTGATAAACAGAAATACCATCGATTACAGAATCAGGGCGTGCAAAATAAACATGCTCGAAAATACAAGGTGAATAAACCGGATTCTCAGCGCACTGCTGAGTCGAAAGGTTGCCTTCCATATCGATAAACAAGGCCTCACCAGGCTCTAAATCTCGAATGACATTAAAACCAGCACTGTCAACAGCGACCGTCTCAGAAGCAATAATATATTCTTTGTGACCTGATTCAGAAGTACGCTCGCCAAACACGACTGGGCGCAACCCCCATGGATCACGAAACGCCAACATTCCGTATCCTGAAATCATTGAAACAACTGCATAACCGCCGCTGCATCGCTTATGAACACCCGATACCGCTTCAAAAACATCGTCTTTGTTAATGTTTAGCTTGTGCTTGCTTTGCAATTCGTGCGCAAAAACATTGAGCAAAATTTCAGAGTCCGACGTAGTATTCACATGACGTAAATCTTGGCGGTAAATCTCTTCAGCCAACTCGTCGGCATTCACCAAATTACCGTTGTGGGCCATCACGATACCATAAGGCGAATTCACATAAAATGGCTGTGCTTGAGCACTTGAAGAACTTCCTGCAGTTGGATATCGAACATGCCCAACACCCATACTTCCCATTAGGTTACGCATGTTTCTCGTGCGAAATACATCCTTTACAAGGCCATTGTCTTTTCGAAGGTGAAAAGTCCCCTCGTCATACGTCATAATACCTGCCGCATCTTGACCGCGGTGTTGTAAGACCGTCAATCCATCGTAAATAAGTTGGTTTACGTTCTCACCCGGCGCACCAAAAATGCCAATGATTCCACACATGCGTTAAGCTCTCCAAAATCCCTAAAAAGCTAAAATCGAGTTCAGCCAATCAACCAAACTCATCCAATAAAATCCAAAAACACTGTTAAACCAGCTCTCTTTAAGAATGCCCTCTTCAAGCCTAATCAAGATTAAAACCCCAATCATAACCAACAGAGCAAACGCCAGAAAACTGCGCAACACTATTTCATACAAAGCCTTATCGAAAGCTTTCCATGAAATATCGCTCACCGAAACCCAAAACCAAGGCAGCAAAACCAACCACATCCATGATGCCTGTTTTACATATATCAGTAATAAAGCAATTGCCAAACTTGAAACACATAAAATCAATATTCGACGAAAACTCTGAGTCAGCGCAATAACGCAAAACCAAACCAAAGCGAATAAAACTGAAACATCGAAAAGTGTTAAGGGCACCGGTTTCTGAAGAATGGATTCTATCATACCCCGCCCGACTGCGTAGAAATGAACATCAACATCGGCATCAAACCCATTTTCTGTTGCAAGGACTCTAATTGAGATTGGGCTTTTAATTTATTGTCCATTGGCCCCACTCTCAAAGCAAACAATGTCCGGCCCTGCTTAGGAAGTTCAAAAATCGTCGATTGAAAGCCTTTTTCACGCAACTCAGACTGCAAAAATTTTGCACGTTTTATATCTTGAAAAGTGGCTACTTGAACAACCCAGTAACCGTCCTTGACCTCAATATGAGAAAAGTCTTCTTGGCTATCAGGCATTGAGCCTTGTCGAACCCACCCCTGATTATCATTCCATTGAAAAACCCAATGAGCACACGTTGTCTGCACAGCCTTAAACGGCAACACACCCCACACTAGCACTAAAGGCAAAACCACCCACGATACCAGAACCCAAAAAACAGTTCCCGTAAGATGATGCTTAGCGCTGGTGTCCATGTTCAATCCATTCCAAAGCAGGCCCTACTACACTGAAAGACCCAAACACTATAACCACATCACCCTCACTGGATTGTTGAACCGCCTGCTCCAAAGCCAAACCAATCGTATCAAATACACTGACGAATCGAGCCCCTAAATCTTCAAGCTCTGCCGCTACTTTTAAGGCTGGCCTTGCACGCTCACCTTCAAGTTGCGGCACCAACCATCGCTCCACGAACTCAGTCAACCCACACAACTCATCGGACATAACTTTATCATCCATCTGCCCAAATACCGCAATACTCGGTTTGACTTCAGACATATCAAAATAATCAGCCAAGGCTTTCACAGACTGTGCATTATGCGCAATATCCAAACACACTTTACGGCCTTGAACCTCACACCACTGCATTCGCCCTGTAATTCGCGCTTGCTTTAAACCTTGCTCCATCGCAACTGCCGGAACTTCGAGAGCCGAACGCTCCAACATACGAACCACACCCGAAGCATTGACGCGCTGAAACTCACCTAACAAACCTAATTGAACAGACTCATCAATTAAATCAATTGTTGAAAGCTGAAAAAAATCCGTACCCAATTCATTTGCGACACACTGAATACTTTCAGGCGAATTCAAATCCGAACAAACAGCCACTTGCTTGGCACGTAAAATCCCCGCCTTCTCTCGCCCAATCACTTCGCGATCATCGCCCAACCAATCCACATGATCCACATCAATCGCGGTAATTAACGCACAATCCGCATCAATAATATTCACCGCATCCAAACGACCGCCCAAACCGACTTCCAAAACCCAGATATCGACTTGCGCATCAGCAAACAGCCATAAAGCTGCCAAGGTCGCCCATTCGAAATAAGTTAAAGAAATATCAGCCCGAGCCACATCAATAGCATCAAAAGCCTGCATAATTTTCTCATCACTGGCCTGCTGACCTGAAATCTCAAAACGTTCGTTGTAGTAAATAAAATGAGGAGACGTATAAACGCCAACGGAATAACCTGCCTGTTGCA
>JAAZVR010000086.1 GCA_018623305.1 Thiotrichales bacterium
AAGCTATTACCGTTAAGGCCTAAAATCATTCAAATACGGATTAAGGATTTGGATGGTGAGGCCTTGGAGTCAGCCATTATTGAATCTATTGAGGCCTGTAAGGCCTATCCCGAAACTCAATTGTTTATTAATGATTTCTGGGAATTGGCGATTAAATATCAGGCCTACGGCGTTCACTTAGGGCAAGAAGATATTCAAGACGCCGATAGCGATGCGATTGCTGAAGCAGGGGTTCGTTTGGGGATTAGCACGCATGGATTTGAAGAACTGGACTTGGCTTTGGCTTATGAACCGTCTTATTGCGCAGTCGGTGCTATTTTTCCGACAAAAACTAAGGATATGACTGGGCAGATTCAAGGTGTGGATAAACTGGCCGAATTGCGCCAAGTGCAAACGGATATTCCCATCGTCGCCATCGGCGGGATTTATGCGCACAACATTCAATCGGTTGTCGATACAGGCGTGAACAGCGTGGCTGTGGTAACAGCGTTGACCGAGTCGGATGATTATCAACGGGATTTCAAAAAACTCCAGTCGTATTTTTGTTGGTAAGCTTTAGAATTCAATTCAGTTTTATTACCGAGTTCTAAAGTTGAAATAATGACGATTCCTGATTTTTCATTGATCGAATGGGCGATGATCGGCCTGTTGTTTGTCTGGACGGGCTTTGTGCGTACAGGCCTAGGTTTTGGTGGTGCGGCATTGGGATTGCCTTTGCTCTTGTTTATTGTGCCCGAGCCGGTTTTTTGGCTACCCATTATTGCGATTCATTTGCTGTTCTTTTCTGGCATTACGTTGTCTAAACGTATGGGTAATGTTGACTGGGCGTATTTGAAAAAATCGCTCGTTTGGATTACACCGCCGGCACTTGTTGGCGTGTTGGGGCTGGTGACGCTGCCTGCCTTTTGGCTGAATGTTTTTATTTATTCGCTCTCGCTTTTTTACGGCATTATTTGGTTTATCAATTATGCGCTGTCGAGTAACACACCTTGGGTTGATCGATTTTGGTTGGTCGTCGGTGGCTACGCGGCGGGTACTTCGCTGACGGGCGCACCGCTGATGGTCGCTGTGTTTATGCGCAATATTGCACGTTCGCAATTGCGTGATACGTTATTTGTGTTGTGGTTTATTTTGGTGAGTCTAAAGATGGCCACTTTTATCGCGCTGTCGGTGGATATTTATTGGTTGATGGCTTTATTGTTGATTCCTGTGGCGGCGATTGGGCATATAGCGGGATTAAAAGTGCATGAAGCGATTGTGCAAAACGATGTGCTGTTTAAGCGTTGGGTTGGTGCAGGTTTAGCGATTGTCAGTGGCTTGGGACTGTGGGGGCTATTGGGTTAGCTCGGACGTTGAGCCAAGAGCGTTAAAGATTCCTCTCAGGCAGCCATTGGCTGTCTTTTTCTTTTCCGGGCTTAGTCGCATTCATCAAGGTTTGATACACCCATTTCTGAGCTTGGCCTGTCGCCGTTTCAACCGAATGTCCGCGAGCGATTAAAGCGGCGATTGCGCTGGCAAGTGTGCAACCTGAGCCGTGATAACTATCGGGCAGTTTCGGCCAGTCCCAGCTGAGTGTTGCGGTGTTTGGCGAGTCGGGATTGAATAATTCGTTAGGCACCACCGTTTCGCTTTCGTCGGCTCCGGTCAGTAACACTTGGGTCTGACTGAAGATATCTGCGTACGGCTGGAGTTGGCGGGCTTCCGCTCGATTGGGTGTGATGCAAGTGCACAATGGTACGAGTTCTTTGGCGATGCGTTCAATCAGTTGTTCATTGGCAAATTCGGAGCCGTGAGAGGCTTTTAAAACAGGGTCTAAAATCACAGGCACGTTCGGGTATCGTTGAATCAGGCCTAAGAGCACATCCAAAATATCCACATGACCAATCAAACCAATCTTAATGGCATCTATTGGCATATCGTTTTCCATATGTTCGATCTGAGCTTTCAAAAACTCGGCAGAAACGGGTGAAACGGATAAGGCCTTAGCGGAATTTTGCACAGTGTTAGCAGTCATAAATGGGCAGGCGCGTACCTCAAAAGCTATGCAGCTTTCGATATCGGCGGAAAGGCCTGCGCCACCCGAAGGATCAAGGCCTGCAAATACCCAAACCGTAGCTTCCATTACAAGGCCTTTTCAACGTCTGCAACGCGCTCGCGCATGGCGATAAAGCTGTCAGGATTCAGCGATAAACTGTCGATGCCTTGTTCTACCAACCATTGCGTGAAATCTGGGAAATCACTCGGTGCTTGGCCGCAAATACCCACGTATTTATTGTTTCGATGGCAGGCCTCAATCGCTAATTTAATTAAGGCCTTCACTGCAGGATTGCGTTCGTCATAACCTTGCAAGAGGCCTGAATCTCGGTCAGCGCCGAGTGTGAGTTGGGTTAAATCATTGGAACCAATTGAGAAGCCGTCAAAATGCGCTAAAAATTCATCCGCTAACAGCGCATTGGCAGGGATTTCACACATCAAATAAACGTGTAAATCATCACTGCGTTGTAGGCCTTGTTCGGCGAGTAAATCCAAAACGGCTTGGCCTTCATCCACAGTTCTTACAAACGGCACCATTAACTGCAAATTACCCAACCCCATCGATTCGCGCACGCGTCGAATGGCTTGGCAGTCAAGTTCAAAGGCCTTGCGGAAATCTGGGTGCGGATAACGACTGGCACCGCGCAAACCGAGCATGGGGTTTTCTTCGGTCGGTTCGTATTTTTCACCGCCTTCAAGCGAGGCGTATTCGTTCGATTTAAAATCGGCTAAACGCAAAATTACGGGGCGAGGGTAGAAAGCCGCCGCAATCATGCCGATGCCTTGAGCTAATCGCTCGACATAATCCGCAGGCGTCAGCGAATGTTCGCCATTCAAAATTGCCAGTGGATGGGCTTGGATATGTGCGTTGATGATGAATTCCATGCGAGCCAAACCGACGCCAGAAGCGGGGTAGCGCGATACATCAAAGGCCTGTTCTGGGTTGGCCAAATTCAGCATGATTTTAGTCTGCGTCTCAACGTCTGTATCCATCGGCGTTTCGGTGACTTCAAATGCGTGTTCGCCTTCGTAAACATAACCCACATCGCCTTCGGCACAGCTGACGGTGACGCGTTGTTCATCGTTTAAATCAGCCGTTGCTGTGGCTGTGCCGACAATTGCGGGGATGCCCAGTTCGCGCGCAATAATCGCCGCGTGACAAGTTCGACCGCCGCGGTTGGTGACAATCGCTGAGGCGATTTGCATAATCGGTTCCCAGTCGGGGTCGGTCATGTCTGTGACGAGAATATCACCTTGTTCAACGCGGTTGATTTGGTCAGGAGAGTCGATGACTTTTACGCGACCTGTGGCGATTTTCTGTCCAACGCTTTTACCGGTGACCAGAATATCGCGCTCAATCTCTTCGCAGAAATGATAGGCCTTTAAGGTGAGTTGAGACGCTTCGGAATGTACGGTTTCTGGGCGTGCTTGCAAGATATACAGTTCGCCCGTGTTGCCGTCTTTACCCCATTCTATGTCCATCGCCATGGCTTTGCCATGATGTGCTGAATAGTGCTTTTCAATCGCAATTGCATAGCGGGCAAGTTCCAACACCTCATCATCATTTAAAGCAAATTCCGAGCGTTGATCTACAGGTGTATCGATGTTTTTGGTGATGCTACGACCATAATCATCGGTGTCGTAAATCATCTGAATGGCTTTGGAGCCGCATTGTTTTTTGATAATCGGTGCGAAGCCTTTTTCAAGCGTCGGTTTATGGACTAAAAACTCATCCGGCGTCACTGCACCTTGCACCACATTTTCACCCAAACCATAGGCGGCGGTAATTAATACGGCATCGCGAAAGCCTGACTCGGTATCCAATGTAAACATCACGCCTGAACTGCCAATATCCGATCGAACCATGAGTTGCACGCCAATCGATAAAGCCACATCGTCGTGAGCGAAGCCTTTGTCCACGCGATAAGAAATCGCACGATTAGTAAACAGCGAGGCAAAGACTTTCTGACAAGTTCGGATTAAATGGTCATCGCCTTGCACATTTAAATAGGTTTCTTGTTGGCCTGCAAAAGAAGCACCTGGCAAATCCTCCGCAGTTGCAGAACTGCGTAATGCGACGGAAATTTCACTGCCGAGTTCGTCTTGCATGGCGTGGTAAGCAGTCAGAATTTCAGTGCGTAAATCCTCGGGCATTTTTGCGTGAATGATGGATTTACGAATGGCTTCGCCTGTTTCGGCAAGTGCATCCAAATCATGGGTATCCAGTGCTGATAGTTGGTCTGAAACGGATTGAGTCAGACCATTGCTGTTCATGTAATGTCGGTAGGCCTCAGCGGTAATTGCAAAGCCACCAGGGACACGCACGCCTTGTTCGCTCAACGATTGAATCATTTCACCTAAAGAGGCATTTTTACCACCCACTTGTGGAATGTCATTTAAGGTGAGGTTGCGAAAATCAATAATCCAATCGTGAGACATGATGCAGCTCCTATTCGAGTTGGGGTCGTTAAAGCGTTTGAATTAACGCTTTCAATTTTTCAAAATCCGGCTCGCCAATCTTTTTGAAAGCGATTTTTCCATTAGGGCCCACCAGAATATTTGTGGGTGTCAATGTAATGGTGCCGAAGCCTTTCGAAATCGCTCCGTCCTTATCCATCACAATTGGGAAAGGTAGATTGCGAGCATTGGCAAATTTGCGAACATGGTTTTCAGGGTCGTACTCCATAGCAACGGCCACGACTTGAAAGCCTTGAGCTTGAAGCTCGGTGTGAAGCTTCGCTAGAGCTGGCATTTCTTTGATGCATGAAGGACAAGATGTGGCCCAGAAATTAATCAAGATGGGCTTGTCGTTGTTGCCGATCTGGATGTTTTTTCCGTCTAATGTTTGTACAGTCATTACA
>JAAZVR010000087.1 GCA_018623305.1 Thiotrichales bacterium
CTGAGCGGGTTTGAGTTTTTCCAGTGGATAATCGGACTCAGCGGGCAATTCCACCACGATTCCAAGCAAAGTTTGACGCCCAAACGACACCCACACACGCTGGCCAACCACAGCCGTTTCCGCTGTGTAATCAAACAATCGGTGCATTGGCACTGGGAGCGCAACTCGGATAATCATAGGGGTTTGTTATAATTCTTTGAATTTCAGTTTAATCGGTGAATTATGACACAGTTTCTTAACCGCTTTTTTACCGTCATCGGTCAAGTCGCGCAATGGCTGACCCTAGGCGTGGTTCTAGTGACGTTTATCGTTGTGGTGATGCGTTATGGCTTTAATTTAGGTTCTATTGCATTACAAGAGTCCATTACTTATTTTCATGCCTTTGCCTTTATGCTCGGCGTTGCATACACACTGCATCACAATGAACACGTGCGGGTCGATGTGTTTTACGGTGCCATGTCTGAAAAGCGTAAGGCCTTAGTCGATTTGGTCGGCACTGTAATACTGATGTGGCCGACAATGTTTTTCGTACTGTGGATCAGCTTTCCGTATGTCGCCGATTCATGGGCGATTTTGGAAGGCTCGAATGAAAGCGGCAGTTTAGATGCGATTTACCTTTTAAAGACCGCCATTTTAATCATGCCGATTTTGGTTCTTGTGCAATCGCTCCAGATTGTGTCGAATAATCTGAAAACCTTGAAGGGAGCGCAGTGATGGAATTCTTATCTTTAGTATTATTTGCTGTTGTTTTCTTAGTTTTACTCAGTGGCTATCCCGTAGCTTTTGCACTCGCAGGTACCTCACTTTTATTTGCAGGCCTTGGTTTTGCCATCGGCGAATTTGACAGTGCCTTTTTAGAAGCCATTCCAAACAGAATTTTCGGCGTTATGACCAATGATGTGCTCATTGCTGTGCCTTTATTCGTATTTATGGGCGTAATGTTGGAGCGTGCCAAAATCGCTGAGAACTTACTCGAAAGCATGGCACTGCTATTCGGCCCTCTGCGCGGCGGCTTAGGCATTGCCGTTATTCTGGTTGGAATGTTGCTCGCGGCCTCAACAGGCATTGTGGGTGCAACCGTCGTCACTATGGGCTTGCTTGCTTTACCTGTCATGATGAAAAACGGCTACGACCCTAAACTCGCAACAGGTGCGATTTGTGCCTCAGGCACGCTAGGACAAATCATCCCACCCTCGATTGTGTTGGTTTTATTGGGTGATGTGATTTCATCCTCGTACCAACAATCTCAACTCGACCAAGGCATCTTCTCACCTGAAACCGTTTCTGTGGGTGACCTGTTTGTCGGCGCACTCATTCCTGGCTTCTTACTGGTCGGTCTTTATTTGGCCTATATGCTATTTACTGCCTGGCGTAATCCCGAATCTGCTCCGGCGATTGTTTCTGACTCGAATACCCAAGGCCTATGGAAAAAAGTTTTATTCAGTTTGATTCCACCAATCGCGCTCATTGGCGCGGTATTGGGTTCAATCTTAACGGGCATTGCTACTCCAACGGAGGCGGCATCGATTGGCGCTGTGGGCGCCATTTTGCTTGCTTTAATGAACGGTCAATTTTCCTTATCGACGCTTAAAAGCTCTTTGAACTCAACAGTGATTACCACCAGCATGATCTTTATGATCTTGATTGGCGCATTGATTTTCTCACTCGTTTTTAAAGGCTTTGGCGGTGATGATTTAATTCGAGACTGGATGAGTGACTTACCGGGTGGCGTATTCACCGCAATGCTGATTGTGATGGTCGTGATGTTCTTATTGGGCTTCTTCTTGGACTTTATCGAAATCACCTTCGTTGTGGTGCCGATTGTTGCACCAATTCTACTGAGTATGGGATTGGATCCCATCTGGTTGGGCGTGATGATCGCGATTAACTTGCAAACGTCGTTCTTAACACCGCCGTTTGGCTTCGCATTGTTTTATTTAAGAGGCGTTGCATCGGACAATATTGCAACATTGGATATTTATAAAGGCGTTATGCCCTTTATCGCGATTCAGCTGTTTGCTTTAATTCTGATCGCCTATTGGCCAGAATTAGCTACTTGGCTACCAAGCGTGGTTTATCCATAAAAAACCGGCTTTTGTATGAATAAGGCCTGAATTCCATACTCTGTCGGAATCAGGCCTTTAGTTTATTTAAATAGCACAACTGTCTTTTGAGTGCCCCAAATCAAAATACTCTTGAAAGGCTTTAGGCGTGCGACCACGGCCTGACCAAAAATGCGTTTCACCATTAGCATCAGTGATTTTGTATTTAGGCTCAACAGGCTTACGCGTTTTCATTGTCGTTTGGAGTTCTGAACCCTCCGATGAAGCTACAATTCCGGCCTCGACTAAATCATTTGCCGATAAACCTTGCTCTTTCATCATCGCTTTTAGTGCTTCGATTTTATTTTGTTTTTCTTGGCGCTCTTCAATTAAAGCCTCAACATCACTTTTTAATTTTTGCAGCTCGTCATAAGTTAATGCTTTAGCCGCTGCTTTTAAACGATTTCTATTTTTTAAAACCATTGATAAATCTGACATTTTATTTAAACCTTTTTTAAATTAACTTGTGATTTATAACAAAGTTTTAAACAATAAAAAAGCCTGTTATAAAAACAGGCTTTTAATTTAAAGCAAATATATTTTATCGATGTTTATATTGCATCGGACTATAACCCCGAGACACGTCTTTAGAGCGTAACTGAAGATGCTTAGTTTTACGACCAGAAACCCGCTCACGCCACATCTTAAAACTGCTGCGCTTCATATTTCGGCGCATCAATTCAATAACTTGAGGCTCAGATACACCGTAGCAGGCCTCAATCGCTTCAAATGGCGTTCGATCTTCCCACGCCATTTCGATAATTCGTGAAATCGATTCTTCGTCTAAAACGATATCTATTTTCATAGTTACAAATTACGCGCTCTATAAAAGGCTTCCTCTGAAACCGAATGCCACTTCATTACATTCGCTCGGAAACTCATAAATGAATCATAAACTTTTTTCGAGAAAGCGTCTTTTTCACCCGCTTCTCTCAAAACGTCTTCTGATACACGTTTTAACTCAATCAATAAATCATCAGGGAAGGTACGCAACTCAACACCGTGCTTATTAACCAAATCTTCCAGAGCTCGTTGGTTCGAAGCAGTGTAATCGGCCAACATATCCATATTTGCCACACGCGTTGCTGCTTTTACAATCTCTTGCAAATCGGCAGGCAATGACTCAAACGCTTCTTTATTCACAATAGCTTCCATCGTTGAACCCGGCTCGTGCCAACCTGGCGCGTAGTAATACTTCGCGGCTTTATGGAAACCAAAGGCTAAATCGTTATATGGACCGACCCATTCGGTTGCATCAATCGTGCCTGACTGCAAAGCTTGGAACAATTCACCGCCCGGCAATGTCACAGGCGTGCCACCCAAACGACGTAAAACTTCACCCGCCATACCAGGAATACGCATTTTAAGGCCTTTAAAATCATCCAACGAGTTGATTTCTTTATTGAACCAGCCGCCCATCTGCACGCCTGTATTCCCGATTGGGAAAGGCATTAAACCAAATGGCTCGTACGCTTCTTGCCATAGCTCAAGACCACCGCCTTGATACATCCATGCGTTCATTTCTTGTGCGTTCATGCCGAACGGCACAGAAGTAAAGAATGGAGAAATAGGCACTTTACCGCTCCAGAAGTAAGAACCGCCATGCCCTAATTGAGCCGTGCCACGCGAAACAGCATCGAACACTTCAAACGGTCCCACTAACTCTTTCGCACCATAGACTTTAACTTTGATACGACCACCCGACATTTTTTCTAAAAGGTCGGCAAAGTTGTTTGCGCCAGTGCCTAAACCTGGGAAGTTTTTTGGCCAAGAGGTAACCATCTTCCATTCAAAGGTTTGTTGCTGGGCAGAATTTCCGCCTGAGGTTTGCGCATCTTCTTTACCACACGCTGCTAATGCCGTTGCACCTGCAACGACCGCAGCACCTTTTAAAAACTGTCGTCTATCGTTCATTGTCTATCCCAATCCTTATGATTTCTTCAAATAGGCTGCAACCAAAACTACCTGCGTGCCGTTCACCTTGCCTTCAATATGTAGAGGATTATCGGTCAATGAAATATTCTTTACAACCGTGCCACGCTTTGCCGTAAAGCCAGCACCTTTAACATCAAGGTCTTTAATTAAGTGAACGGTATCGCCTGCTTGTAGCTGAGTTCCATTAGAATCACGCGTCGGCTCTCTATCTAAATCAACCAATGCTGTGTCTTTATCTGCCCACGCCTGCATTTCATCATCCAGATACATCATGTCTAACAACTCTTGCGGCCAACCCTTATCCGCCATACGCTTCAACAAACGATAGGCCATCACCTGAACCGCTGGAACCGTGCTCCACATACTGTCGTTTAGGCAACGCCAATGGTTTTCATCCATCGTTGAAGGGTCTTCGATTTGGTCTAAGCAAGTTTGGCTGATTAAGATCGCTTTATCGGAATTATTTTTTTCCACAGGCGGCACTTCATACACAACCAAATCTTCGGTTGCACCACTTAATTCACATTTATTACCGCTGCGCTCTCTTAATGCTTGTTCAATCGCCATTTAGCTTTCCTTGGTTAATTACTTAATCAACGTATCATACGCCTATTTTTTGGCTTTAAGAAGGCCAAAACTGTTTTTGAAATTGAATGAAATCGCGAAAACTGTCTCTCAACTGATCGGCTGCTGAAGCATCTCCATATTCCAGCACCACCTGAGCAACCGCCTCCAATGTGGACAAAGATTCGACATTCGGTTCTTTACGAATCTGGTATTCACTCGCTTGAGTGGGGTGTATCTGCACAC
>JAAZVR010000088.1 GCA_018623305.1 Thiotrichales bacterium
ACTTTTAACTCAATCGCACGATTCGCATAAGGCAGTAAAAACTCCGCTTGAATGCGTTGAGAACGCGTTAAATTCGACCACAGTTTAGCCAAATCTTCAGGGGTTTCCACCACTTCGCATTGCGACTTAAATGTCAGTTTATGTAATCGGGTCAACTCGTCTGTTGAAACGGCTTTAAATCGTTTGACGATGGGCAAGAAATCCGCCAGTTTCAAACAATTTCCTAGGGCCTCATGGCATTGCAAAATCAAACGAATGATTTGTTTATGATTCGGATTGTCCGCCAATGCCGAATCCAATTGATCTAAGGCCTCATCATAATTCTTTGCTTCCATTAACAATTCAGCGCGAGCAATATCCACGCTTAACGCAGACTTAGGATTTTCTTCTTTCGCTAATGCCAAATATTTTTCACGGTGTTCGCTTCGACCTTGCAAATGCGCCACACGCGCCGCCATCAAATAACTGACCAAGCTCGATTCTTTATTTTTCGCACTTTTAACCCAAGCTTTTTCCGCAACGCGCAGCTGCCCTTCTTCCAAAGAACTGAAGCCCTGCGTCATGGCTCTGTCAGCCGCCACTCTCATCCGATTTGACCAAAACCCGCTCACACCCGATGGAATATGACGCACCCAAGACACGGTTCGCAATGCCCAGTGCAAAAGCAAAAAAGCCACAAATAAAATACCTGCCAACATCAGCAAAGACATTTCAATTACGGTATCACCGTAGGCTAACTGAGCATAGCCGTTGTCTTCCAACAAAGCCGTTGAAACGACCGTGCCGAGTAATAACGCGATGAAAAGACTCAACATTACCTTCATGGTTTTAACGCCTCAGCCACAGGCTGCGCCCAGTCAAAACCCGACAGCACGCGCTGAACTTCGCTCAACTCGGCTTGATACAACGACTCCGGCATAAACACCGCCAAGCGCAGACTTTCCAAACGCATTTGCAGCATCGTCACCGCTTGCTGACGCGAATCAAAACTCACATACTCACCGCTGTTATTCTCAACCGTGCGCACTTTAATCAAACCCGACAAACGCTCCATAATCGCGTGAGTGCGTTCTTCAATCGTTGGGTTCTCAATCGGTTTTGATTCCACTTTCGGCACAGGCAATGCCACCGATTTTAAGGCCTGTCGAGCGCGTGTAATCGCATCCAAGCGTGTTTGCATCAACGCCACATCGACATCTTCTGTCGCCGCGACCACTTCCGTCGTTGAAGGCGTTTTTGGCAAGCTTTCGATTTGCGTTTTAAGCTGACTCAATTCCAATCGTGCCGCACTGAGTTGCTCTTTTAACAAAGCGACTTCCGAGCGTGCGGTTTCGTCAATCATCGGCGTTGACTCCAAGGCCTCAACACGACCGGATAACGCGGTTTCCGCTTGTTGCTGAACAAATTTGGCATTTTGCGCTTGCTGATATTGCTTGTACTGCCAACCACCTGCAATCAAAACCGCTACAGTTGCAACAACACCCAGCCACTTCCAAGGCAATGGCTTTTTCTCTTTCGGCTCTTTAACCGTCTCTCTAGCATCAGCATTTAATGAATCCGAAGTTGCTTCCTCCGAGTCTTTGACAACGGCTTCAACCTCAATCACATCGTCTTTGGATTCTTTCAACTTCGTTTCATCTTTCATGCTTGCGCCTCAACTGCATTAATCACCGACACCATACCCGCATCGCTTTTTTGTTCAACCAAATGAATATTCGTCCAGCCCAATTCTTCCGCTTTCTCTTTCACTCGCTCGCTCATCGCCACCAAATGACAGGCACGCAATGAGCGAATCTGCCAACTCGGCACTAAGGCCTCAAGATATTCCAACACATCTTTTGAAGTGCCCAATACATAACGCGTTGCCGTCGATGCAAAAAACGCATCCAAATCGTTGATCCCCGGGTTTCCACACAAGCGCTGATACACCTCGTAATAAGTCACTCGCGCACCGCGTTCGCGCAAAGTCTCCGCTAAATGCTCTCGACCACCACGACCCCGCACAATCACAATTTCTTGACCCGCAACGTCTTGCAATGAATCCAATTCCAGTAGGCCTTCCGATGAATAATCATCAGGGACTTCCGCTTCTAAACCTTGCACTTTCAAGGCCTTCGCCGTGCCTTCGCCGACAGAAAATAACGGCTTGCCTTCAGGCAAGGTATCCGTACCAAATTCCACCGCCGATGTACTGATGTAAATCACTTTATCTGCGCGAGGAAACACAGGGGGTTTCGAGCGATTTTCACGGATTTCAATCACCGGAAAATCAACGACATCAAAACCTTCCGAACGCATCATTTCAGTCGTCGGTTGAGCTTTACTCGCAGGGCGTGTGTTGAGAACAATCGCCGACATTAATGCTCTTCCGAATACAATTTCTCAAGAATTTCTTTCGCGCCATTGGCCAACAATTCTTCCGCCAATTTCACACCCAAGGCCTCTGCTTCGGCATGAGGGCCTCGAATTTCACCACGAACGATATTCGAACCATCGACTTCGCCAACCAAACCGCGCAACCAAACGTCATCGCCATCCAATTCTGCATACGCGCCAATCGGTACCTGACAACCGCCTTCTAAGCGGTGGTTCAAGCCACGCTCTGCGGTCACTCGAATCGTCGTTTGCTCACACGCCAACGGCGCGAGTAATTCACGCAAACGCTCGTCACCTTCGCGAATCTCAATGCCGACTGCACCTTGACCCACAGCAGGCAAGCTCAATTCAGGCGCAATGTGGTGGCGAATACGCTCTTCCAATCCCAATCGAATCAAACCCGCTGATGCCAAAATAATCGCATCGTAATCACCGTTATCCAATTTGCCCAAACGTGTGCCCACATTACCGCGTAGGTTTTTGATTTCAATGTCAGGACGACGCGCGCTCAACTGAGCCATACGGCGCAATGAACAAGTGCCAACGACCGCATTCTGCGGCAAATCATCGATGTGTTCGTAGGTATTTGAAACGAAAGCATCCGTCGGTTGTTCGCGCTCCAAAATCACTGCCAATTCAAAACCTTCAGGCATTTCCGCAGGCACATCTTTCATCGAATGCACCGCCAAATCCGCACGACCTTCCAACATCGCCACTTCAAGCTCTTTAATAAACAGGCCTTTACCGCCAATTTTCGCCAAAGGCACATCCAAAATGCGATCGCCCTCAGTCGTCATAGTCACTAGTTCAACATCCAACCCAGGATGGGCTTTTTCCAATTCAGCTTTTACATGTTCCGCCTGCCACAATGCCAACGGGCTTTTTCGAGTTGCGATTCGAATCGTATCGGTCATTTATTTAATCCGTTATAATTTTCCCTAAGATAACTACATTGTAACGTGAATCCGCTATGAATTTCTTTGGACTGTTTTCAAAAGAAAGCATCAAAATGCCTGAAGCGCAAAATCTGCAAAAAGACGGTGAATTGTCTCGTGCGGAAAAGCGACCAATCGTTTTGTATGTTTCTGCTTCTTGGTGCGATTATTGTGAAGTGCTAAAAGAAGAAATCTTAAACCCGGTGATGATGAGCGAAGAGTATCAAGATGTCATTTTTAGGAATGTCATCTTGGACAGCCCATCACCTTTTTATGGCTTTGATGGTGTCAAAGTTGATCAGCGTGACTACATGTTTAAACAATACCGAACAGAAGTCACACCCACTTTGGTGTTTGTTGATCCAGAGGGTCGACAGACTTATGAAATGATTGCCGGTTATGCCAATTTAGAATTTTACTTGTTCTATCTAAACCAAGGCATCAACGCAACTTATATGGCGTTGGGTAGTGACAAGCGCGTTCAATCGGGCAAGCCCCCAAAGAATTAATTAATCAATTTAAATAATTAAAGTTTAGAGTTTTAAATGAGTACAGAAAAACCTTGGACAGGTCGGTTCACAGAACCGACAGATGCTTTTGTTGAGGCCTTCACGGCTTCGATTGATTTTGACAAACGTTTATACAAACACGACATCGAAGGCTCAATTGCGCACGCAACGATGCTGGCGAAAGTGGAGGTACTAACGGATGAAGAGCGCGACCAAATCATTGACGGTTTGAATGCGATTCGCGCGGAAATCGAAGCAGGTGAATTCGAGTGGTCGATTCAGCTTGAAGACATTCACATGAACATCGAAAAGCGTTTAACGGATCGCATCGGCATTGTGGGTAAGAAATTGCACACAGGTCGTTCGCGTAACGACCAAGTGGCGACGGATATCCGCCTTTGGTTGCGTGAAGAAATCGACAACATCGTGTCTGAAATGAATCGTTTGCGTGTGGCAATGATTGATTTAGCGGAAAAAGAAGCCGATACGATTATGCCAGGCTTTACTCATTTGCAAACGGCTCAGCCTGTGACGTTTGGTCATCATTTGATGGCGTGGCAGGAAATGATTAAACGCGACATCGCGCGTATGCACGATTGCCAAAAACGTGTGAACATCATGCCTTTGGGTGCAGCAGCGTTAGCAGGTACAACTTACCCAATCGACCGCCACATGACAGCAGAATTGTTGGGTTTCTCAGCACCGACTGAAAACTCGTTGGATTCAGTTTCTGACCGCGATTTTGCGATTGAGTTCACCTCTGCGGCGTCTTTGTTAATGATGCACTTGTCTCGTATGTCGGAAGAGTTGATTGTGTGGGCGTCGGCGCAATTTGGTTTCATTGATTTGCCTGACAGCTTCTGTACGGGTTCGTCTATCATGCCGCAGAAGAAAAACCCAGACGTGCCTGAATTGGTGCGCGGTAAATCGGGTCGTGTGTATGGTCATTTGATGAGTTTGCTGACTTTGATGAAATCTCAGCCGTTGGCCTACAACAAAGACAACCAAGA
>JAAZVR010000089.1 GCA_018623305.1 Thiotrichales bacterium
CCGACTTTTGCCGATTCCGCTGCTTCGACGATTTGCTCAAGATCGTCAATCGTTCGATAGACCAGGCACCCATCGCGTTGATTGCCCTCAATCGGTGGGACAAAGGGATAAGAGCCGGTCGCCATAATAATTTTGTCATAGTGCATCTGAGTGCCTTGATCGGTCAAAATGTGTTTGTTTTCTCGATCAATCAATGTCACTTTTTCATTTAAGCGCAGTTCAAAACCATGGTCATGATAAAAACTCAGAGGCGCCATTTCGATGCTCTGTGCATCGCGTGTTTCAAACCAAGAGCTTAGATAAACTCGGTCATAGGCAGGTCGGGTTTCTTCACCGAAAACGACGACCTCGAATTGCTCTTTCTGGTCATGCTTGGACAGTTTCTCCAGAAAGTTATAGCCCACCATGCCATTGCCGATGATGATTAATTTTGTTTTATTCATACGAAATCTCCCAAGGCCTGGCAATATGCACGGCCAAAAATTAAGTTGTCTCTAAGAGCAGAAATATCGGTTTGCTTTTCCAGCAGGTCGAAGTACCAATTTCCATCACGTGTATCGCCATACAACACCGCCCCCATCAGTCGGTTGTCTTCAATGACCAACTTTCGGTAAACCTCTTGATGGCTATCTCGATACACCAAGTACTCGCTGTTTTCATTGCCATTAAAGTTACCTGCTGAAAACAGTTGAACCCCACTGACTTTGAGTCCCGTGAATGTTTTTGAACCGCGGTAACGTGCAGAAGCATCGCCTGCTAAAGCGCGTGCGAGCACATGGGCTTGTTCGAATAATGGCGCGACTAAGCCATAGGTGTGGCCCTGATGTTCCACACATTCTCCAAGAGCGTAAATAGAGTGATGACTGGTTTTCAACGCATCATTGACCACGATGCCGCGGTTAACCGTCAGTCCTGCATTCGAAGCCAGTTCCGTATTGGGGCGAATACCGGCGGTCATAACGACTAAATCAGCATCAATCGTCCGACCGTCTTTTAAAAGGACACGTTCAACACGTGTACTCCCTTGAAATTCAGCCGTATCTGCATGCATTAAAAACTCAATGCCCTTCGCTTCTAATGCCTGCCTTAAATGAAGCGACGATTCCTCGTCCATCTGTTGATTCATTAATATGCCACTGCGATGCAAGACGGTCACTTTCATACCCGCTTTGGCGAGTCCATCAGCCGCTTCAAGCCCTAATAATCCTCCTCCAATCACAACCGCTCGTTGATGATTTTTTGCGGTTTCGAGCATGGCCTCGACATCGTCAATTTTGCGAAACGAAATAACGCCGTCTAAGGCATTCCCCGGAACCGGTAATATGAACGGACAAGACCCTGTTGCAATCACCAGGGTGTCATAGCAAAACAGCTCACCTCGATCTGTTGTGATGGTGTGTTGCTCTGGGTCAATGTCCGTCACGCGAACCCCAGCATGAAGCTTGATGCCTTTGGATTCATACCATGAAAAGGGATGCGTGATAATGTCATTAAATGACTTTTCTTGAGCGAGCACCGGTGACAGCATGATGCGATTGTAATTACCAAATTTTTCAGCACCAAAGACGGATATTTGATAATGATTCGGAGCCAATGAATGCAAGTGCTCCACCATTTTCATGCCCGCCATACCGTTACCGATGACAATTAATTGCTTGGTTTTCATGCTGTTTTCAGCCCTCATGGGTTGTTGTTCAGTGTTCGACTTTGCGTTGTTTCTCATACAAGAAACGAAGCACTTCTGAGCGATAATGGTTGTATTGAGGATCATCCGCCAGCGCAAGTCGATCTCTTGGGTGCGGTAAATCCACATGCAAAATTTCACCGATGGTGGCTGCAGGTCCATTGGTCATCATGACGATGCGATCAGACAGCAGAACAGCCTCATCCACGTCATGTGTGATCATAATGACCGTGTTGTTTAAGTCCTTTTGAATTTCCATCAATGAATCTTGTAAATGCGCTCGTGTGAGAGCATCTAGGGCACCAAAAGGCTCATCCATTAACATTACTTCCGGTTGCATGGATAAGGCACGCGCAATCCCGACACGTTGTTTCATCCCGCCAGAAATTTCATCTGGGCGTTTATGCATCGCATGATCCATGTGAACCAGTTTCAAGTTGTGCTCAATCCACTCCTTTTTCTCAGCGGGTGTTTTTGAGCCTTTAAATACTTGATCAACCGCAAGTTCTACGTTTTCATAAGCGCTTAACCAGGGCAATAAAGAATGGTTTTGGAAGACAACCGCTCGTTCAGGGCCGGGTGTTCGCACTTCTTTTCCATCCAATAACACCCCACCTTCGGTTGCTTCATATAAACCGGCGACAATATTCAGTACGGTGGACTTACCGCAACCAGAATGGCCAATCAACGAGATAAACTCCCCTTGATTGATCTTTAAATTAACATCGCGTAAGGCTCTAAAAGGACCTTTGGGCGTTGGGAATTCGATACCCACTTGGGTGAGTTCTAGATGAACGTCTGACATTGTTTTTCTCCTTATTAACGCAACGCGACACTTTTGTCCCAAGACACGGCTTTTTGAACCATCAGCATGCCTCTATCCAGTACAAAACCTACAATACCAATGACAATCACAGCCACCATAATGCGTCCTAATGATTCGGAACTGCCATTTTGGAATTCATCCCAGACGAATTTGCCAAGACCTGGGTTTTGAGCCAACATTTCAGCGGCAATCAACACCATCCATGCAATGCCCAGGGAAATACGCAAACCGGTAAACATCATAGGGATCGAACAAGGCAAGACGATTTTTCGGACATGCGTCATCCAGCTTAGATTTAAGACTTGAGAAACATTTTTTAGATCCTGTGTGACCGTCGCAACGCCCGCAGCAGTATTGATGATGGTCGGCCATAGACAGCACAACAGAACGGTAAACATCGAATTCAAAAAGGCTTTGTCAAACATAGGGTCATCTGAAATATACACTGCAGATACCACCATCGTGACTAACGGCAACCACGCCAGCGGCGACACCGGTTTAAAAATCTGAATCAAAGGATTCACCGCGGCATAGACATTACTGTTAAGACCAATCACAATGCCAATGGGTATGGCAATCAAAGAAGCGAGAATAAAGCCACTCATGACAGTGACAAGGCTTCGACCTATCTGATCAAAGAAGGTTGGTGGACCGACATAATCACGAATTTTGATTTCCGCCTCAGGATTCTTTTCCAGTTTTCGCGCATTGCGCTCTTCCTGTCGCTCATAAAAGCGCTCTTCCTTAACGGCTTCTTCTTGTGCTTCATCGACCAGATTGGTGAATTGTTGGTATGTTTGTACTGGGCCAGGAAATTGTCCCAATGAGGTGTTTATGCTAGAGCTGGCACCTTGCCATAGCAAAAGGAATACCAGCAAGCCCATCATGGGCAAGCCAAGCATTTGCGTGATTTTTTTCATTTGACCCTTTCTGTCTTCACCGCTTATCAGCTTGTAGAAAGGCTCAACGAATGACCAGGTTAATGGATTCATAATAATTAGGTCCCTTTAAAAATTGGGTGATAAGGCCTCTAAACGAGGCCAGGTTGATGAAGTTACAGGGTGTCGCCTTGTTTTAAACCAATGCCCATGCTGTTGATGTAGTCATTCGGTTTAGAACCGTCGTAAGGAATGCCGTCCATAAAGTCATTTTGAACACCGCGGAAACCATCGCTCTCAAATACATCGGATTCGAAATCAGAAGCCTTCATTACGCCCTCAGAGATGAGTGATTCAACGGCTTTCTTGTAGATGTCAGGACGATAGACTTTTTTCGCCATATCTTTGTACCAATCATCCGATTGGTCAGTTGAAATTTGTCCCCAACGACGCATCTGAGTCATGTACCAAATGGCATCGGAATAGTATGGATAAGTGGCGTTGTAACGGAAGAACACATTGAAATCCGGTTCAGAGCGCTTATCCCCTTTTTCATATTCAAAAGTACCGGTCATTGAATTGGCGATAACCTTGTAATCAGCCCCGACGTAATTCGATTTAGACAGGATCTTGACGGCCTTAGGTCGATTCTTGTTGTTTTGCTCGTCCAACCAATAAGCGGCACGAATCATGGCTTTTACAATACGAATGGTGGTGTTGGGGTACTTTTGATAGAAGTCCTCGCGTAAACCAAAAACTTTTTCGGGATTATTTTTTTGAATGGAGTTATCTGAGATAACGGGTACACCAATGCCTTTGAATACCGCTTGTTGGTTCCAGGGTTCGCCCACACAATAGCCCTCAATCGTACCGGCTTCCATCGTTGCAGGCATTTGTGGAGGTGGCGTTACCGACAACAATACATCGGCATCTAATGTGCCTGCAGTATCGCCTTTATGCGGTGCGTAGTAACCTGGGTTTAAACCGCCTGCGGCCAACCAGTAACGTAACTCGTAGTTGTGTGTTGACACAGGAAAAACCATGCCCATTTTGAAGGGTTTGCCTGCATCTTTATACTGTTCAACAACAGGCTTTAACGCCGATGCACTGATGGGGTGTTTGGGTTTACCGTTTTCCATTTCTACATGGGGCTTCATTGCACTCCAAGTTTTATTGGACACGGTAATGGCATTACCATTGAGGTCCATTGAAATCGGAGTAATGATGGATGCTTTGGTTCCATAGCCAATGGTGGCCGCAATTGGCTGACCGGCTAACATATGAGCACCGTCCAATTGACCATCAATTACGCGGTCCAAAAGCACTTTCCAGTTTGCCTGAGCTTCGAGCTCAACATAGAGGCCTTCATCCTCGAAGTAACCATTTTCGTAGGCCACTGCTAACGGCGCCATATCCG
>JAAZVR010000090.1 GCA_018623305.1 Thiotrichales bacterium
CAGAGCATCATCCACTAATTGAAAAGCTGCACCTAAATGCATACCAAAATCAGCCATGGATCTTTCAGTTTCATCGTTTTGCTCTGCTAATAATGCACCAATTTGTGTAGCAGCTTCAAACAGTTTAGCTGTTTTACGATGGATCACTTCAATATAGCGTTCCTCAGTTGTATCTGGATCATTACAGTTCAGGAGCTGAAGCACTTCACCTGCAGCAATAGTATTCGTGGTCTCGGACAAAATATCCATAATGCGTAAATTTTGAGGTTCAACCATCATTTGAAAGGCGCGAGAATATAAAAAATCGCCAACTAGAACGCTTGCAGCGTTACCCCAAACTTCATTTGCAGTTTCTTTTCCTCGACGAGTATCGGATTCATCAACCACGTCATCATGGAGCAGAGTGGCAGTGTGAATAAACTCAATTACGGCGGCCATCAGATAATGGTGTTGCCCATTGTAGTTACAAGCTTTAGCACTCAGCAACAAAAGCAACGGACGTAATCGCTTGCCACCACTGTTAATGATGTAATGCCCAATTTGATTGATTAAAACAACATCTGAACTCAAACGATCAAGTATCAATTGATTGACTTGGGTCATGTCATTTTCAGTAAACTTCACTACGTCAGATAATTTCATGGTTAATATAAACTTTTAAAAATTTTCATAATCATATCGGATTTGCTTGAATTGTATGGTTTTTTTAGAAAATATTTATAATTGCATTTGACGTGATGAATTATTTCGCATAGAATTCCCCGACTTATTGGTATGCCTATTAAGAAGGCACATTAGGAGAACAAATTATGTATGCGGTAATTAAAACAGGTGGTAAGCAGTACCGCGTTCGTGAAGGTCAGACGCTTAAAGTTGAAACTTTGAACGCAGAAGCTGGTAGCACTGTAGACTTTGACGAAGTAATGTTGGTAGGCGAAGGCTCTGACGTTAAAATTGGTACGCCTGTTGTTGAAGGTGCTAAAGTGAGCGCTGAGGTTCTAGACCACGGTCGTGGTAAAAAAGTGACGATTATCAAATTCCGTCGCCGTAAAGACTCGCGCACTAAACAAGGCCACCGTCAAAACTACACAGAAGTTAAAATCACTGGCATTAACGCTGGTTAATTCAAACGAACAACTGAGAGGATTATCAGATGGCTCATAAGAAGGCCGCGGGTAGTACGCGAAATGGACGCGACAGTAACGCGAAACGCCTTGGCGTTAAACGTTACGGTGGTGAAAAAGTATTGGCGGGCAACATTCTAGTTCGTCAGCGTGGCACAAAATTCCACGCAGGTGACAATGTTGGTCGCGGTGGCGATGACACTTTGTTTGCGAAAGCTGACGGTGTTGTGAAATTTGAAGTTAAAGGCGAGAAAAAACGTACTTTCGTAACAATTGTTGCAGAGTAATCTCGTTAACTTTAAGTTGACCCACAAACCCCGCTCACAAGCGGGGTTTTTTAGTTTAAAACGGAGTATTTGAAATGAAATTTGTCGATGAAGCACTGATTCAGGTGGAAGCAGGAAAAGGCGGTAATGGTATCGTCAGTTTTCGACGCGAAAAGTACATCCCCAAAGGTGGCCCAGATGGGGGCGATGGTGGCGACGGTGGCAGTGTTTGGCTGATTGCAGATGTCAATTTAAATACCCTAGTTGATTTTCGATACGAGCGTATCTTTAAAGCTGAAAACGGTGAAAACGGCCAAGGCCGCCAAAAAACAGGTAAATCAGGTGTCGATTTAGAAATTCGTGTCCCAGTGGGTACAGCCGTCATTGATGATGACACGGGTGAGATGATTGGTGATTTGACTGAAGATGGTCAAAAACTATTGGTCGCTCAAGGTGGGTTCCACGGTTTGGGAAATACACGTTTCAAGAGTTCAACGAACCGAGCACCACGTCAAAGCACCAAAGGTTCCGAAGGCGAGTTCCGAGAGCTCCTGTTGGAAATGAAAGTTTTGGCGGATGTCGGTCTTCTTGGTTTTCCCAATGCAGGTAAATCCAGTTTGATTCGTCAGGTTTCGGCGGCAAAACCGAAAGTTGCGAATTATCCGTTTACGACACTCTATCCGAATTTGGGTGTGGTGCGTGTATCAGAAGGCGAAAGTTTTGTGATGGCGGATATTCCGGGTGTTATCGAAGGTGCGGCTGAAGGTGCGGGCTTGGGTATTCAATTCTTGAAGCATTTGTCTCGAACTCATTTACTGCTGCATATCGTCGATATTTTACCTTTCGATGAAAGCGATCCGACCGAAGCGGCTCAGAAAATCATCGAAGAACTGGGTCGTTTCAGTGAAGAGCTGTTAGAAAAACCACGCTGGCTGGTGCTGAATAAAGTGGATTTGGTGCAAGATGATTCTTTGCAAGAGCGTATTGATGCGATTGTGAATGCCATTCAGTGGGAAGGTCCTATCTATACGATTTCAGCGGTTAACGGCGATGGTACTCAACAACTCGTCTATGACATTATGGAACATGTAAAATCATCCACACGAGATGAAGTTGAAGAAGACGAGGATGACGATGACATCGATGGATGAAGATCGTTTGTGGGTCACTCAAGCCAAACGTTGGGTGATTAAAATTGGCAGTGCTTTATTGACTAATGATGGTCAGGGCATTGATGCAAAAGCCATCAACAGTTGGGTGGATCAAATTGTCGCATTGCGCAATCAAGGCCTAGAAGTGATTTTGGTGTCATCAGGTGCCGTTGCAGAAGGCATGCAACGCATGGGCATTAAAGAACGTCCTAAAGCGTTACATGATTTACAAGCTTGCGCGGCGATTGGTCAAATGGGTTTGGTTCAAACCTATGAAACCGCTTTTCAACGTCATAATTTGCATACGGCTCAATTGCTTTTAACGCATGAAGACTTTGCCAGTCGTAAGCGCTATCTCAATGCGCAAAGTACCATTGAAACTTTATTGAAAATGGGCGTTGTACCCATTATCAATGAGAATGATACGGTCGCTACGGATGAGATTCGTTTGGGTGATAACGACACACTTGGGGCTTTGGTCGTCAATTTAACGTCGGCGAATATCTTGGCAATTTTGACCGATCAATTGGGTTTGTTTGATTCAAACCCACGAGAAAACCCGAATGCAAAACAGATTTTCCATGCACGCGCGTCTGATGAAAGCCTTCAAATGATGGCCAGTCCCAAAGGAGGAGCGCTGGGTTCTGGGGGCATGTTGACCAAGGTGCTTGCTGCTCAGAAAGCTGCTCGCTCAGGTGGGCATACGCTGATTGCTTCAGGGCGCGAAGACAATGTGCTACAGCGTTTGCTGGCTGGTGAGCGTTTAGGTACGTTTATCGTGGCCGATGTCGCTCCATTGACGGCGCGCAAGCAGTGGCTATCAGGTCAGATTCAGTTGCAAGGTAAGTTGATACTGGATATGGGGGCTGTAGAGGCGCTTAAAGCTCATAAAAGCCTTTTGCCAATAGGTGTATTAGATTCTAAAGGAATGTACACGCGAGGCGATCTTGTTTCTTGTGTAGATGAGGAAGGCGTTGAAATTGCCCGAGGTTTGATTAACTACGATTCCCGTGATACCCATAAAATTAAGGGGACATCAAGTGAAAATATCGAGAATATCTTAGGGTATGTCGATGAATTTGAGCTCATTCACAAAGATAACTTGGTCTTGAGTTAGGCCTCATAGCTTAACTCAATTTCACACTTCTTAAGATACTGTATTTCATGTTCTAAATCGACCTGAGTCAGGCTGTGCTGTTCCATCCAGGCTGCGTCAAACTTAATGCGGATCGCATTATCACTCACCGTGATTTCTGGAGTCGGGTGTTCATCTCGATCTCTTTGAAGAAGTACAGAAAGTCGCAATAAAATGGCTAAGCGCATGAGTGTCTTACGAAACTTTTTAGGTCTAAAGCCATCAAACGCCTTAGTCGGCACTTTTCTGCGGTGAGCGAGTACCAGGGTAGAGAGTATTTTCTGCTCTGTTTGAGAAAAGCCAGCGAGTTCCGAGTACTCGAGCAGATAAGCACCATGCATTTGGATTTTTCGATATGAAATACTGTTACCAATTTCATGAAGAAGTGCCGCCCATTCCAAGAGTTTTTGGGTATCAAAATCAGAGTTATCGAGTTTCCAGGCCTCTTTAGTTTGTTCATAAAGGGCTAAAGCCATCAAAGAGACTCGTTTTAGATGTTTTTTATCTTGATGCAGTTTGTCAATAAGGCCTAAAACAGTCTTTTCTCGAACATCCTCTTCTTCTGTGCGGCCTATCATGTCATAAATAAGGCCTTCACGAAGTGCGAAGTTAGATGAGCTCATCTCTTTAATTTGTAGGGCTTTAATCGAAGCATATAAAACGGCAAAACCGCCCATGATGGATTTGTAGCGTTCGGGTTTAAGGCCTGCAATCGATAATTCATCAACGTGATCGAATGAAACTAACTCGCTTTTCAATGCATCCATAGAAGCCAGGGTGATAGGGGCGAACTCACCTTCTTTTTCTCGTACCATTTTTGCAATGGCCTTAATGGTGCCAGAGGCGCCAATCGCTATATCCCAAGGCGTTTGGTTAATGCGCTTGATATACGGTATTAAAACAAATTCACAATGTCGAATGGCTTGGTCTAAACGTTGTTCTGTAATCACGCCGTCAGCGAAGAATCGTTGACTGACTTTTACACAGCCCATTTCCAAACTGTTGAGGCTTTCACTATTAAATTGTGTGCCAACGATAAACTCAGTACTGCCACCGCCGATGTCCATCACCAGACGTTTTTCATGTGAATCTTCAAGACCGTGAGATAC
>JAAZVR010000091.1 GCA_018623305.1 Thiotrichales bacterium
CAGCCTCGATAGGGCAGGTTCACCGAGCTGTATTGCATGATTCAACGCTATTAGCTATCAAAATTCAATACCCAGGTATTCGCCAATCCATTGACGGTGATGTGGATAATTTGGCTTCCTTATTAAGTATGTCTCGTTTAATACCAAAGACGGTAAACCTAAATGAATTGTTGGATGAAACAAAGGCGCAGTTACATTCTGAAGCGGACTATTTGCAAGAGGCACAATTTCTCATTTCCTATCAATCGCACCTAAAAAATGACCCTCGATTTCTGATTCCCAATCTGTATAAGGATTTGTGCACAGACAGTATTTTGGCTATGGATTATGTTGAAGGTGAACCGATAGAATCTCAAGTCAATCAACCCCAAGCTCTCAGGGATCGAATTATTTCTTCGCTTTTTGAGTTAATGTTTCGCGAGATGTTCGACTTTAGGTTAGTCCAGACAGACCCAAACTTTGCCAATTATTTATACAATGACGCGACTGGTCAGATTGTCCTTTTAGATTTCGGTGCAACCCGAGAGTACTCTCAAACAATCAGTAGTGGTTATCAGCAGTTAATGATGAGCGCCATAAAAGATGACAGTAAAAAAATGCTTGAAGCGGCTGAATCGATAGGCTTCTTTCAAGAAGATATCATGCCCGAGCAAAAACAGACTGTGATTGAGTTGATTCACCAAGGCTGTGAACCACTCTATGAAGACGGTCCTTATGACTTTGCTTCATCAGACCTCGCGCAGCGTATAAAAGACAAAGGGCTGTCATTGAGTATGCAGCAAAATTATTGGCACACTCCACCAGTAGATGCTTTGTTTTTTCATCGGAAGTTAGGTGGACTTTATTTACTGGCAACGCATTTGCGCGCTCGAGTTAATCTGCAATCGGTGTTTAAAAAAGTGGTTGAACAACTTTAAAGTTATGCCCGAAATGCTTGTAAAAACCTGTGGATAACTCTTTTGAGATTCAGTAACTGATTGTTTTGTAAATGATGATTTTCAGTGCTTAAATTTTAATCAACTTGGGATGTTAATTGAGCGACTTTAGGGACATTGCTCAATGACCAATGCTTAATTCCCCACGTCCAAAGTTCATCAACACTCGCATCGTTGAGAGTGGATTCGACAGGAAGGCCTAAAAATGCAAAGGCGTTAAGAATTTCTTTTTGAGGGTGTGCATTGTCCAATGCAGGTGCGCGCGAGCGTTTACTTAGTTTGATAGTTTCTGAATTAACTGCCAAAGGTATGTGGGCATAGCTTTTAGAAGGGTACTGTAAGGCCTCTACTAGCAAGTTTTGTGCAACTGAAGCATGATATAAATCTTGTCCACGAACGACCTGTGTGACGCCTTGTAAGTAGTCATCCACGATAGATGTCAGCGCATAGGCAGGAATATCATCCGCTCGCCATACGACAAAATCGCCAATCAGCTCTGTTAAGTTGATATCTTCAGAGGCCTGAATCGCATCCTCTAATTGAATGTGTGTATGCGGTGTTTTAAAGCGCCAAGCGCGAGGGTTTTGAACTTCTCGATTGCGACAGTAGCCTTGATAAATGCCTTCAGAGTGGCGTTCAAAGACTTGCTTTCGAGAGCAATCACACCCAAACACGGTTTGAGAAGATTTGAGTTGCTGAAGGGCATTCAGATAGTCTGTTCGGTGTTGAGAACTGTAATAAACTGAGTCATCCCAGTGAAGTCCAAAAGACTCCAGTGTGACTAAGATTGAATCGATCGAGCCGGGCGCCACTCTGGGCGTGTCAATATCCTCGATGCGAAGTTTCCAGACACCCGATTGGGATTTGATGTCTAGATAACTGGCAGTTGCAGCCAGTAATGAGCCGAAATGCAAATGCCCCGAAGGTGTCGGGGCAAATCGACCGACTGGATTAGTTATTGAAGACACCTTGCTTTTCAAGCAATTCTTGGCGTTCTTTCGCTTCGATTGTCATATCTGCTGTTGGACGAGCATCTAGACGAGCTAAGCCAATTTCTTCGCCTGTCACTTTGCAGAAACCGTATTCACCTGTCTCGATGTCACGCAAAGATTTTTCAATCTTTTTAAGCAGCTTACGTTCGCGATCTCGAGTGCGAAGTTCTAAAGCGAATTCTTCTTCAAGTGTCGCACGATCGGCAGGATCAGCAGGATTTTCAGTATCTCGCTTCATGTGCTCAATCGTCAAATCCACTTCTTCCATGATGAGTTTCTTCCAAGTCACGAGCTTGTTTTTGAAATGCTCTAGTTGCTTGTCATTCATGTACTCTTCGCCTTCGGCTGCCTCGTAGTTGGGCAAGTTCTCAAGGTATTGTTGAGCCGTAATCGCCATGGATTTTCCTTAGTAAATTTCTAAAAGCTTTGGGATTTTACACAATTGCTAACGAAAAAAAACCCTTTTATCTTATTTGTATAACTGAGTAAAATGCACGGAAATTAAACCAAAAGGAAAAATGATTGTGTTGGAAGCGTTGATTTTTGATGTAGATGGGACTTTGGCGGATACCGAACGAGATGGTCACCGAGTGGCGTTCAACCAGGCCTTTGAAGAAGCGGGGCTTGATTGGCATTGGTCAGAGGATTTGTATGGTCAATTACTGGCTGTCACGGGAGGTAAAGAGCGCATCAAGTTTTACTTGAATGATTTCAACCAAGAATTCAGCAAGCCTGATGATTTTGATGCATTCGTTGCAGGCCTACATAAATCAAAAACAGCGCACTATGTTCGCTTAATGGAAGAAGGTAAAGTGCCTTTGCGTCCTGGAGTTGAACGATTGCTTGCCGAAGCTCGAGAAGCGGGCATGCGTTTAGCCATTGCAACGACGACCACACCTGAAAATGTCACTGCTTTATTAAGCAACACACTTGGAGAAGAGTCTTTATCTTGGTTTGAGGTGATTGCAGCGGGAGATATTGTGCCAGCTAAAAAACCTGCACCGGATATTTATGAATGGGCGCTTGAGCAAATGGGGTTGTCCGTTGAGCAAGCGGTAGCGTTTGAAGACTCTCATAATGGCGTTCGCTCATCTACGGTCATTGGTTTGCCGACAATTGTGACGGTGAATGGCTATACGGAAAATGAGGATTTATCTGGAGCCGCTGTGATTTTGGATCACATGGGAGAGCCTGATCAACCATTTTCGGTAATTGAGGGTTCAGATTACGGTCATGCTCATGTGAATATGGAGTTTGTAAATGCGGTGCATCGTGGCAAATAAAGTTAAAGTGCTCTTTGTGTGTTTGGGGAATATTTGTCGTTCCCCGACGGCACATGGTGTGTTCAGAAAGCTTGTTATAGATCAGGGGTTGACTGACAGGATTGAAATTGATTCGGCTGGCACTGGGGCTTGGCATATTGGTAAAGCACCTGATTCTCGCGCTCAGGCGACGGCTCGAAATCGAGGAATTGATATGTCGGATTTGCGCGCACGTCAGGTCGATTCGGGTGATTTTATGGTTTATGACTATGTGCTTGCGATGGATGAAAGTAATTTGTCTAACCTCCAAGCAATGGTATTAGATAAGTCAAACACTCAGCCGAAGTTGTTAATGGATTATGCGCTTGCGCGTTCTGAGCGAGAAGTGCCAGACCCATACTACGGAGGCGATGAGGGTTTTGAGCATGTCTTTGATATGGTCGAAGATGCGTGCTTTGGATTGCTCGAGGATATTCGTGCGAATCATTTGTGATAGCAACATCTAAGACATAAGAAAGCACCCAATGGGTGCTTTTTTGATTTAGCTATCTGTCGATGCTGTTTCTGGCTTTTTCTCAAGCGGCGTTCGACGAGGGCGTCGAGAGCGTCTACGAGTATTACCAGAGCCTTCACCATCATTGTGTGAATGTTTATCAGAATCACCGCGAGGACCATTAGGGCGAGGTCCTCTTCCACGACCTCGGCCTTCGCCAGAACGATTGCGGTTAGGTCCATTTCGGCGATTACGATTGCCATTACCACGACGATTGTCATAGCGTTTTTTCTTCGGTTGTTCTTCTTCTTGCTTCTCTTCACCAAACATCCATTTGAAGATGCCACCGATTAAACCAGGCTTTTTCTCTTCAACTTTTGGCTTACGATCTTCACGAGGTTTACGAGTACGCTTAGGTTTCTCTCGAGCCGCTGGTTTTTCAGGCGCAGGCGGTGGAGGTGGTGTGCTAGGCGCTATTTCGCGAATAGCCGGTTGTTCAATTTTAGCGGCTGGTTTTTCACGATCATCAAACTCAGGAATCTTATTAATATCGATTGCTTTTGTTTGATAGCTTGGTGTTGTGCTGCGAACATGATCATCTGTACCACGGATTCGCTCAACTGTGTAGTTTGGCACTTCCATGTGTTCATTCGGAATCAATACCAAATGAATACGGTGGCGTTGTTCTAGGCTGATGATTTGATCACGTTTTTCATTCAAAAGGAATGTAGCAACATCCACAGGCACCTGAACAACAACGCGTTGTGTGCCGTCTTTGATCGCTTCTTCTTCAACAAGACGCAAAATAGACAAACCAAGCGATTCAACTCCACGGATGAAACCATGGCCTGAGCAACGTGGACAAACCATCTGGCTCGCTTCACCCAATGAAGGGCGTAAGCGCTGACGAGACATTTCCAATAAGCCGAAGCGAGAAATACGAGCAATCTGAACGCGTGCGCGGTCTGATTTCATCGATTCTTTCAAACGGTTTTCGACTTCTTTTTGATGACGGTTTTGCATCATATCAATGAAGTCAATAACAACAAGACCACCTAAATCACGCAGACGC
>JAAZVR010000092.1 GCA_018623305.1 Thiotrichales bacterium
CTGAAGACTTTGACGCTTCTAATGTGAAATTAATTATTTCCGATATGGACTCGACATTGATTTCAATCGAATGCGTGGATGAAATCGCCGATTTTATTGGTGTTAAAAAAGAAGTCTCTGAAATCACTGAAGCAGCCATGCGGGGTGAGCTCGACTTTGAAGGCTCTTTAACTCAACGAGTGGCTTTACTCAAAGGCCTATCGACGGATGCCATGCAAACCGTTTATGACGAACGCTTAGAACTAAATCCGGGTGCGGTTGAATTACTGGAACACACACAAACTCACGGCATTAAATTTGCCTTGGTTTCAGGCGGGTTTACTTTTTTTACGGATCGTTTAAAAGAACGATTAGGCCTTGATTACACACGTGCCAATGTTCTGGATGAAGAAAACAATGCGCTCACAGGCAAAGTGTTAGGTGGCATTATTGGCGCACAAGCCAAACAAGATTTCTTACATGAATTATGTGATGAGTTGAATATCAAACCGTCGCAAGTCATTGCAGTCGGCGATGGTTCGAATGATTTAAAAATGATGGAAGTGGCCGGCCTTTCGGTTGCCTATCACGCCAAACCTGTGGTTCAAGAACAAACCCATGTTCAACTGAACCACCATGGTTTAGATGCGATTTTAGACTTCTTAGCCTAAATTCGATGTACCTTGGTCTTGGCGTTCGAACGCTGAGATCGAGGTTTCGTTTTCTTCTTAGGCTTTTTCGGCTTACGAGGTCCCACTTTGTGCGGATTCAGTTTTGATTCTCGCAACGCTTCTTTCGGCTCAAACCCTTCCATGGTTTCACGCTCGATAATCTTATTCGTCAGATGCTCAATCGCTGACAACATTTCAAATTCTTCTGCGCAAACCAAAGACAAAGCGTGACCCGACGCCCCCGCTCGACCTGTACGACCAATTCGGTGAACATAATCTTCCGCCACTTGCGGCAAATCAAAATTAATGACATGCGGTAATTGCGCAATATCAATGCCACGCGCTGCAATGTCCGTTGCCACCAAAACACGAATATCGTTCGATTTAAAATCCGCCAAAGCCTTTGTTCGCGCATTTTGGCTTTTGTTGCCATGAATCGCCGCCGCTGGAATTTTCTTATTCTCCAACTTACGAACCAAATTATTTGCGCCATGCTTAGTACGACTGAATACCAACACTTGATTCCAAGGGTTTTCTTTCAACAAATGAATCAGAGCTGCAGCTTTTGAGGATTTATCCACTGGGATAATCGTTTGCTCCACAGTCACCGCTGTACTGTTTTTCGGCGTCACAGACACCTCAATCGGATCATTCACAACCGTTTTCGCTAAGGCACGAATCTCGTCAGAGAAAGTCGCAGAGAACAACAACGTTTGACGCTTCTGTGGCAACAATTTCATAATGCGACGAATGTCGTGAATAAAGCCCATATCCAACATACGATCGGCTTCATCTAACACCAAAATCTCAAGATGGTCGAATTTAATCGCATTCTGAGAATGTAAATCCAACAAACGCCCCGGCGTTGCAACCAAGACATCCGTACCTGAACGCAAGCGCATCATCTGAGGATTGATCTTCACACCGCCAAACACAACATTCGATTTCAACGTCAAATGCTTGCTATACAAAGTCACATTATCAGCCACTTGCGCAGCCAATTCACGGGTGGGTGTCAACACCAAAGCGCGTACTTGATTCGCCGCTGGCTTTTTACCTTTGGACAACAACTCCAACATCGGCAGCGTAAAGCCCGCCGTTTTACCTGTGCCCGTTTGAGCGGCTGCCATCATATCGCGCCCCATCAAAATAGCAGGAATCGCTTTTTCTTGAATCGGTGAAGGCTCCGTATAGCCTTTTTCAGACACCGCTTGTTGGATGGGATCAGACAACCCTAACTCTTTAAATAACATGCTTTGCTTCTTTTAAATATTTTATTTGTGCGGGAGTATAACAGCATCCACTCATTTAAATCGGACAGGTACAAAAAAGCCCCACTTAAAAAGTGAGGCCTCAATGTAATCGATAAAATTTTACTTATCGAGCTTGCAAAGCTGCAATACGATCTTCAATCGCAGGGTGCGTGCTGAACAACGCCGAGAAACCGCCGCCGCCAGAAATACCCAAAGCCGCCATTTGGTCTGGCAATGGACCTGTATGAGCACCTTGCAAACGCTGAAGCGCCGCAATCATTTTCTCTTTACCTGCCAATTCGGCAGCTGCTGCATCTGCACGGAATTCACGCTGACGCGAGAACCAAGCCGTCACCATGCTCGCCAATACACCGAAGATGATTTGAGCAATGATGTCTGTGATGATAAATGCCAATGAATGACCTTCGTCTTGGTTTTTAAGAATCACACGATCCACAACCCAAGCAGCGATTTTTGCCAAGAAGATAACAAATGTGTTTACGACACCTTGAATCAACGCCATTGTCACCATATCGCCATTTGCAACATGGCCGACTTCATGCGCCAAAACCGCTTCAACTTCGTCTTGTGACATACCACGCAACAAGCCCGTAGACACGGCAACTAATGCGTTATTTTTTGACATACCTGTCGCAAAGGCATTTACTTCAGGTGAATCGTAAATCGCCACATCCGGCATACCAATGCCCGCTTTTTCAGCTTGCGCTTTAACGGTATTTACCAACCAAGCCTCCGTCTCGTTTGACGGATTCTCGATGACTTGCGCGCCTGTGGTCATTTTCGCCATCCACTTTGACATCGCCAAAGAGACAAATGAACCTGCAAAACCAAGCACCGCAGCAAAGGCCAACAAGTTACCCAAGTTTAGGCTTGTGCCTTCCATGTATGAGCCAACACCCAACACGTTCAACGTAATACTTGCAACCGCAATCACCAAGATGTTGGTTAACAAGAACAATCCAATACGTTTCAACATATCATTAATTCCTCTAATGATTAATATCAGAAATTATTATGCGTGCAATCGCATTAATTTCAAGATAATTTTTTCTTGATTAACTGGTTCACCATGCCAGGGTTCGCAGCACCTTTCGACACCTTCATCACCTGACCGACAAAATACCCCATCAACTTTTCATTACCGCCTTTAAACTGCTCAACCTGTTCTGGGTTGGCCGCCAAGACTTCATCAACAAAGGCCTCAATCGCGCCTGTATCTGTCACCTGCTTCAAACCTTTCGATTCGATCAACGCATCGACATCATCGCCTTCACCATTCCACATCGCAAAGAACACATCTTTCGCACCTTTGCCTGAAATCGTGTCATCGGCTTGACGCTTAATGATTTGACCTAGCATTTGCGCGGTTACAGGCGAATCAGCTAATTCCGTTTCTTCACGATTTAACTGAGCTGAGAAATCACCCATCACCCAATTCGCCGCCAATTTCGCTTCATTACCTGAATACTCAAGCAAGGCCTCAAAGAAATCCGCCAATTCTTTACTCGCGGTAATCACGCCTGCATCGTATTCTTTCATGCCCAATTCATCGATATAACGAGCACGACGTTGATCTGGCAATTCTGGCAATGTTTCACGCACCGCATCAATAAAGCCTTGCTCAATCACCACTGGCAATAAATCAGGATCTGGGAAGTATCGATAATCGTTCGCTTCTTCTTTTGAACGCATCGAACGTGTTTCGTCTTTATCCGCATCGTACAAACGCGTTTCTTGAACAACCTCGCCACCCATTTCAATCACATCAATCTGACGCTCGACTTCGAAATTAATCGCACGCTCTAAGAAACGGAACGAGTTCACGTTTTTGATTTCCGCGCGCGTGCCAAACGGCTCGCCTGGCTGTCGAATCGAAACGTTCGCATCCATACGGAATGAACCTTCCTGCATATTGCCATCACAAATTTCTAAATATTGCACCAAACTGTGAATTTTCTTCGCATAAGCCACCGCTTCTTTCGCTGAACGAATGTCGGGTTCAGATACGATTTCCAACAACGGCGTACCCGCACGGTTTAAATCAATGCCCGTTGAGCCGTGAAAATCTTCATGCAATGATTTACCCGCATCTTGCTCCAAGTGCGCACGCGTCACGCCAATGCGTTTAATTTCACCTTTTTCGTTTTCAATATCCAAATGACCTTTACCGACAATTGGCAAATCATTTTGGGAAATTTGATAACCCTGCGGTAAATCAGGATAAAAATAGTTTTTACGCTCAAACACGTTCGTCGTATTGATTTCTGCATTAATCCCCAAACCAAACTTAATCGCTTTACGAACGGCTTCTTTATTCAGTACAGGCAACATACCTGGCATTGCCAAATCAACCAAGCTCGCTTGCGTATTCGGCTCAGCGCCATACGCAATAGAAGAACCCGAGAAAATTTTCGATTTTGTTGTCAACTGAGCATGAATCTCAAGACCGATTACAACTTCCCAACCCATTATTCGAACTCCTCTGGTGCTTGTGTATGCCATGTTGTGATTTGCTGGAACTCATGACCGATATTCAACAATTTTTCTTCGCTGAAATAATTACCAATCACTTGAAGGCCTACAGGACGACCCTTCACAAAACCTGCGGGAATCGACATCGCTGGCAAACCTGCCAAATTCACTGGCACTGTGTAAATATCACCTAAATACATACTCACTGGATCATCGGTTTTCTCACCAATGTTATAAGCCGCGGTCGGCGCTGTTGGTCCCATAATGACGTCCACTTTTTCAAACGCATCTTTGAAATCTTGCGTCACCATCGCACGCAATTTCTGCGCTTTCAAGTAATA
>JAAZVR010000093.1 GCA_018623305.1 Thiotrichales bacterium
GTGAAGTTGTGACGTTTACAGCCGACATCGGTCAAGGTGAAGAGATTGAGCCAGCGCGTGCAAAAGCACAGGCGATGGGTATTAAAGAAATTTACATCGAAGATTTGCGTGAAGAATTTGCACGTGATTTCGTATTCCCAATGATGCGTGCGAATGCGATTTACGAAGGTGAATACCGTTTGGGGACTTCAATTGCGCGTCCTTTAATTTCAAAACGTTTGGTTGAAATTGCTCAAGAAACGGGTGCAGATGCGATTTCGCATGGTGCGACGGGTAAAGGTAATGACCAAGTCCGATTTGAAATGAATGCTTATGCTTTGATGCCAGATGTTAAGGTGATTGCACCTTGGCGCGAATGGGATTTGATGTCTCGTGAAAAGTTGATGGCCTATGCTGAAGAGCACGGTATTTCGATCGAGAAGAAAAAAGGTAAAAAATCACCTTACTCAATGGATGCCAACTTGCTTCATATTTCTTACGAAGGTGGCATTATCGAAGATCCTGCGAATGAACCAGAAGAAGATATGTGGTTGTGGACAGTGTCTCCAGAAAATGCACCTGATAAACCAACTTACTTGGATATCACTTTTGAAAAGGGTGATATTGTGGCGATTAATGGTGAAGCAATGTCACCAGCGACAGTAATGGAATACTTGAATAAAGTCGGTGGTGAAAACGGTGTAGGTCGTGATGATTTGGTAGAAAACCGTTTTGTTGGCATGAAAGCTCGTGGTTGTTATGAAACGCCAGCAGGCACGATTATGCTGAAAGCTCACCGTGCTATTGAGTCAATTACTTTGGATCGTAATGCTGCGCACTTGAAAGATGAGCTGATGCCAAAATATGCTGAAATGATCTACAACGGTTTCTGGTTTGCGCCAGAGCGCGAAATGTTGCAAGCGATGATTGATAAATCTCAAGAATATGTTTCAGGTGAAGTTCGAATCAAGCTGTACAAAGGCACAGTTGCTTGTGTGGGTCGTAAGTCTGAGAACAGCTTATTTGATGAAGCCATCGCTACATTTGAAGATGATGGCGGTGCATACAACCATAAAGATGCTGAAGGATTCATTAAATTGAACTCATTGCGTTTGCGAACTGCAGCTAAAAAACGCGCTCAGTGAATTCATTCATTCTGTGGTTGGGGCAAGGACTTGGTAGTGGGCGAATTAAGCCTGCGCCAGGTACATGGGGAACCCTAGCAGGGGCTTTAATATGGTGGGCGGTAGAGCCTGCCTTGTCTCTAGAAGCTGAGATCGCAATGGTGATTGTGGCTTCTGTTGTTGGTATCTATTTGTGCGGGCGCTCAGCTGAGCTATTAAACGTGCATGATGATGGCTCCATTGTTTGGGATGAGTTTGCTGGTATTTGGCTGACGTATCTTATGCTCCAACCTGACGATAACCTGTGGCTTTGGATTACAGGTTTTGTTTTATTTAGGATTTTTGATATTTTAAAACCATGGCCGATTCGCTGGATTGATCGTTCAGTAGGAGGTGGCATTGGTATTATGTTAGATGATTTGATTGCAGGTTTAATGGCAGGTGCTGTTGGCTTATTAATTATCTATTTAACTCTGTAGGAGATAAGCATGATTAATCGAATTGATTGCCATGAGGCTAAACGAATGATCGAGCAAGACAATGCTCAATTTGTAGATGTGCGAACACCAGAAGAATTTTCAGAAGGTGCATTACCTGGCGCGGTCAATATTCCATTGCAAGATTTAGCGGCTGTTGCTGAAACACAAATTGACGCTGGTCGTCCACTGGTTCTGTATTGTCGTTCGGGTAATCGTTCTCAAATGGCTATTCAGATGCTTGTTTCAATGGGCTATGATGTAAACGATATGGCTGATTTAGGGCCGTTTACTGCTTGGTTTGCATGTGAATAATCTCTGAGATGACTTGAGAGATTAAAAAAGGCGCCTAAGGCGCCTTTTCTATTACTTCTGATGGAAGCTTCGAAGTTGCTCGATACGACTCGGATGACGAAGTTTTTTGAGGGCTTTCGCTTCAATTTGACGAATACGTTCACGTGTTACATCAAATTGTTTGCCCACTTCTTCCAGTGTGTAGTCTGTTGTCATGGTTAAGCCAAAGCGCATACGAAGCACTTTCTCTTCACGCTCGGTTAAGCCATCTAAAAGTTTACCAATTGTTTCTTTTAGACCTTGGTCTTCAGCTGCGTCCTCAGGTGAGATGATATTCTCATCTGCAATGAAATCTCCAAGCGTCGAATCTTCTTCATCGCCAACAGGTGAATCCATTGAGGTCGGTTCACGAGAAATTTTCAAAATCTGCTGAACTTTCGCTTCAGAAATTTCCATACCAATCTTGGCTTCTTCAGGAATTTCCTTACCGTATTTGTTGCCAAGGCCTTCAGATAGCTCTTCAACACTTGGCTCTCGGCCTAAGATTTGAAGCATGATACGTTGAACGCGTTTTAATTTATTGATTGTCTCAATCATGTGAACTGGGACACGAATCGTACGCGCTTGGTCAGCAATCGAGCGAGTGATTGCCTGACGAATCCACCAAGTTGCATAAGTTGAAAACTTGTAGCCGCGGCGGTATTCAAATTTATCAACGGCTTTCATCAAACCAATATTACCTTCTTGGATAATATCCAAGAACTGTAATCCACGGTTGTTGTATTTCTTGGCAATAGAAATAACTAGACGCAAGTTAGCTGATGTCATTTCGTCTTTAGCCGCTTGTGTTTCGCGATCGAATTTATTGATGCGACGAGACAAATCCTTAAGTTCTTGAACGGTTAAACCTGTTTTTGAAGTGATTTTATGAATACGGCGCTGTGCACGATGGAAATGATCGTAGTAATAAGCTAAGACATCAGTATCGGTTGATTTATGCGTGCTGAGAACATCTTTAACCCAGTCAACATTACCCGAATGCCCCTCTAGGAGTTTAATCGCATCAAGGCGTTCAAAACCTAATTTATCAGTCAGTAAAGTGATGATTTTTTTCTCGTAATCCGCAATTTTACGAACACGCTCCTTGATGTCTGTTAAGACTTCTTCAATGAAGGCTGGAGCTAAACGAATTCCATCCATGATTTCGATGGATTTTTCTACTTTTTTCTCAGAGAACTTGATGACGTTTTCAATGTCTTTTTCAAACAATTCCAATGTGATATCGGGTTCTTCGATTTTCTCATCTGTGTTAGGCATTGGAAGGTTGTTTTCGTCGAACTCATCCAGGTCGTAGGCATAACCAGCAATTAGAGTTTCGAACTTACGTTCTTCATTGCGAATGTTCTCATAAGCCTCGTTCAACAATACAAAGGTACGAGGGTACTTCATTAATTCGTCAACTGTAGCTTTCTGGCCTAATTCGATTCGACGGGCAATTTTTACTTCTTCACGGCGAGTTAAAAGCTCATTTGCACCCATTTCTCGCATATACATTCGGATGGGGTCAGATGTACGTCCAAGTTCATGCTCGATATCAAGAAGCGCTTTTGCAGCATCATCTGAGTTAACTTTTTCCTTATCAGAAGAACCCGTGATACCCGCCATAACTAATTCGTCTTCGGACTCAGGGGCAGTTTCAAGAACCTTAATACCTAAGTCCTCAAAAGGCGCGATCAGAGCTTCGATGGCTTCTTCATTAGTAAATTCAGGAGGAAGTGCATCGTTAATTTCAGCAAGGGTTAGATAGCCTTTTTCCTGACCAAGGCTGATAAGTTGTGAAATTTGTTCTCTGTGGCTGCTCATGAATTCATCCTAATGCTTAAGTATTAAGGTTTATAGTGTGTGTAGGTTTGTTTTTCAAGGGTTTACTTAGGTTTTTTTCTGCGTGGGACTCTTGCTAGTAATGTTATCTTGCTGTCACTATCAATTGTGCAGGAGCAAGGTAAGATTTCATTGCCTTCAATAGGAAAGCTACCTTCTTGAAAATAACTTACTGATCCCTCATTCAGCTCTGCTATGCACGCACCACAATGTGCGTTTTTACAACTGCTTCGAGCTTTAATGTCGGGATCATTTTGTAAAGCTGATAGAAGACTGGTGTCATTCGGGTTTTGATTGATTTTATGAAGATCGCCTTGTCGGTCAGTAACAGAGAGGCTGAAGGTTTTACTTGGTTTAACGTACTTTGTAACATCTCCAAAAGGGGATTTATTGCGTCGTATATAGAAGTACACAGCCAGCGCAATTATGACCAAGAGTGCAAGAATGAGAGAAGTAATCATCAGTCAATCTCTAGAATTTTCTGCATTTGAAGGCTGAGTTGCCATTGAGGGTGAGAAAGGCAGTATTTCATAGCCATTTGAATGTTGGTTTTCTGATTTCCATTATCCAGTGGTTGCAGATAAAAGTAATCGAAGTTTAAGTTTTCAAAGTCTTTTGGATGATTTTCAACTTGAGGGTACACCAACTTCAGTTCGTTGCCTTGAGTGATTTTTAATTCGCACTTCGCTTTTGGACTGACGCATATCCAATCTAAACCTTCAGGAGCATCTATAGTGCCATTGGTTTCTACGGCCAATTCATACCCCTTCGATTTTAGGCTTTGAATGAGTAAATCATCGACTTGGAGTAGGGGTTCACCGCCTGTAAAAATAACGTAGGGGTGTTTATTTGAGTTCGGCCATAAGCTCTCAAAAACTTCA
>JAAZVR010000094.1 GCA_018623305.1 Thiotrichales bacterium
ACCCAGGTCAATCGGCAGAGATTTTTGCAGGTGAAACGTGGTTAGGTCGTATGGGTGCGATTCATCCAAATGTTCAAAAAGAACTCGGCATTGATACGCAAACATTTGTCTTTGAATTGAAAGCCGAGGCGGTTGAGTCTGCGCATGTTCCAAGCTTCAAAGCGATTTCGAAATTCCCAGAAGTGCGTCGTGATTTGGCTGTAATCGTCAGTGAAGAGACTGCAGTGCAGGGCTTAGTGGCCGCTATTCGCGATGCGGGCGGTGATGATGTTGCGCGTGTGAGCGTGTTTGATGTCTATCAGGGTAAAGGCATTGACGATGGTTACAAATCGATTGCCATGGCGATGCATCTCCAAGGTAAAGATCAAACATGGGTGGATGAAGAAATTCATGCGGTTATGGATAAAGTAATGCAAGGTCTTAAAGATATTGGCGCACAAGTGAGGGATTCATAAATGGCTTTGACAAAAGCGGCAATGGCAGAGGCGATTTATAACGAATTAGGAATTAATCGCCGAGAAGCGAAAGAATTGATTGAGTTGTTTTTTGAAACAGTTTCGACTCAACTTGAAAAAGGTCAGGAAGTGAAGTTATCCGGTTTTGGTAACTTCTGTTTGCGCGATAAAACAGCGCGTCCGGGCCGAAACCCTAAAACGGGTGAAGAAGTCATGGTTTCTGCACGACGTGTGGTAACCTTTAAGCCGAGTCAAAAATTGCGTACTCAGGTAGGTGAGTTCAATGGAGAAGCTGAGTAAAAAGTATTATCTGATTGGCGAAGTCAGTCAGATGTGCGATGTTAAATCGCACGTGCTTAGGTACTGGGAATCTGAATTTGACCAATTAAAACCGGTCAAACGAAGTGGACGTCGTTATTACCAGCCTCAAGATATCGCTTTAGTTGAAAAAATTAAAGATTTAGTTCATGGGCAAGGTTTTACAGTTGCGGGTGCTAAAGCCGCTTTGGGTAAGAAGTCAGCGGGTCGAGTACTTAAAGAGTCGAACGGCTTTACACCGCAAGTAAAAGAATCCATTTTGAATCAGATTGATTCACTCATTGAGCAAGCTCAATCGCTCTCGAAGCTCGACTGATTTTTCGTCGGGCACTTCGATTTCAAATACGGCACCACTCTCGGTGTATTCTCGATTTAAAATTTCACCTTCGCATTGATTAACCCAATATTCTGTTTGAGCCATATTGGCAAAATCAGTTGAGGCTTTGAATATGCTTTTAGGAATTTTAATACACGTTGGTAGCGCTTCAATGGCGACTTGAACCGCTTCTGTGTAGGCCTTGACCAATCCACCTGTTCCCAATTTCGTTCCACCAAAATATCGCGTTACAACAGCACTTATTTCACCAACATCTCCGTGGGTTAAAACTTGCAACATAGGCATTCCAGCTGTGCCTGAGGGTTCGCCATCATCTGACATACCGATTGAACGAGTCGAGCCGGGTTCATTCGCCATGAAAGCCCAACAATTATGACGCGCATCGGGGTAGGTTTTTTTAATGTCGCTGATAAAAGCGTGAGCAGCTTCAATCGAAGGTGTATGTTCAAGCGTACAGATGAATCGAGAGTTTTTGATTTTTATTTCCGTTTGAACGCGTTCAGCGGGGATCAGATAATCCTGCAAAGGTTATTCCTAAAGGCTGTGTGAAAAGCTGTATTGTAGTAAAATTACGCACATCTATAAATTAACCAATTCGAACTATGCTTAAAAAAGTCATTCAGCGTTTTACAGCGTTGTTCAAATCTTCAGAAAAAAAGGTTCAAGCAGAGCCTATCAAACATAAAAAAAATCGTCGAAATAACCGCCGTCAAAAGCTTGTTGAGGGTGCGATTTCACGAGACCAACATTCCATTTCTCGTGGTCAGATCAGTGACAGCGCCTTGGATGTTCTATATGGTCTTTCGCGAGCAGGCTATGATTCATACCTTGTTGGCGGCGGTGTACGAGACTTGCTATTGGGTCTTGAGCCGAAAGATTTCGATGTGGTCACCAATGCAAAACCTGAGCAAGTTAAACGAGTTTTCAGACGCTGTCGATTAATTGGACGTCGTTTCCGCTTGGCACACGTCATGTCTCGTGGCGATGTGATTGAAGTAGCGACTTATCGGGGGGATTCGGGGAGTGATGGTATTAAACGCCGAGTCAACCAAGAGGGGCGTTTGGAGCGAGATAATGTGTACGGAACATTGGATGAAGACATCTACCGCCGCGACTTTACTGTAAATGCTTTGTATTACAACATTCGTGATTTTTCAGTTGTCGATCGTGTCGGTGGTTTGGATGATTTGAAAGCAGGCGTGTTGCGCATGATTGGTGAGCCTGAGGAGCGCTACCGTGAAGACCCAGTGCGTATGTTGCGTTCAGTTCGGTTTGCAGTGAAATTGGGTTTCCGTATGGAGCCAGCAACCGAAGCGCCGATTCAAGAGTTGGGGCATTTATTGTCGAATATTCCTTCGGCTCGTTTGTTTGATGAGGCCTTGAAATTATTCCACGGCGGAAAGGCGGTGCAAACCTTTGAGTCGTTGCGTCATTATGATTTGTTCCGTTATTTATTCCCACAAACGGATGAGTGTCTGAATAATCCGATGGACGATCGAATGCGTGAAGTCTTGTTAGCGGTGTTAAAAAGTACAGATAATCGCGTTCAACAGGGCAAGCCGATTAATCCATCATTTTTGTTCGCAGCGATGTTGTGGGAGCCGATGCAGCGTTTGCAAATTCAGTTTATGGAGCGCCACAATATGCCTGAACAAGAAGCCTTCTTCCAGGCTTCCGATGAAGTGATTGGGCGACAAATCCAAAGCATTTCCATTCCGAAAAAATTTACGGCACAAATTCGTGAAACATGGTTCTTTCAATATCGTTTGATGCGTCGAGGTGGCAAACGTGCGTTTAAATTGATGGAAGAGTCGCGCTTTAGAGCGGCCTATGATTTCTTAGTTTTACGTGCAGAAGCCATGCAAGACGAAGAGTTGATGAAACTTGGCCAGTGGTGGACAGATTTTCAAGAAGTCAGTCAGTCTGAGCGCGAGCGTATGGTCGGTGAAGTGGGCAGTCCGCGTGGCAAAGGTAAAAAACGCCGTCGTTACAAAAAACGTAAACCAAAGGCCAGTGCTGAATGACGCAGATTTGGGTGGGTTTGGGTTCGAACCTCGATAACCCAATCGCACAAATTAAAGACGCGATTGTGGCCTTCCAATCTTCGGAGTTCTTCACTTGCGTTCAGGCGTCTTCTTTATACGGCAGTTCGCCGATGGGACCGCAAGACCAACCCGATTATGTGAATGCCGTTTTAGGCGCGCGCACATCGCTTGAGCCTTTGGCGGTATTGGATGCTTTGCAAGCGATAGAAAACGATCAAGGCCGAGAGCGCAAAAGACATTGGGGTGAGCGCACCTTGGATTTGGATTTGTTGCTATACGGCGATGAAATGATTGAAAACCCTCGCTTAACTGTGCCTCATGTCGGCATTGCGGATAGAGATTTTGTTTTAAAACCCCTGCTGGAAGTCGCAGGTGATATTGAGATTCCCAATAAAGGCCTTGTCAGTGAATGCTTGCAACAATGCCAACAATTTGATTTACACCGTTTGGATTTAGGAGAAACGGCATGAATTTAACGCAACTCAAAAAGCTAAAAGCCCGTTCTGAGCCGATTGTCTGTTTAACGGCTTATGATGCCAGTTTTGCTTCTTTAGTTGAGCAGCAAGGTGTTGAGGTGATTTTGGTTGGTGATTCCTTGGGAAATGTGATTCAAGGTCATGCGAATACAGTGCCTGTCTCAGTCGATTCAATGGTGTATCACACGCAAGCGGTGACGCGCGCGACTCGACAAGCGTGGGTGATTGCTGATATGCCTTTTATGAGTTATGCCACGCCTGAGCGTGCTTTGCATACGGCTCAGCGATTAATGCAAGAAGGTTTGGCGCATATGGTCAAACTGGAAGGCTCGTGGGAAGTGGCAGATACGATTCAGTTGCTTAGCCAAAATGGCGTACCTGTGTGTGCGCATTTAGGTTTATTGCCGCAGTCCGTTTTAAAAATGGGCGGTTATAAAGTGCAAGGTCGAGATTCAGCCGAAGCCGTCGATATGGTGAAAGCGGCATTACGCCTTGAAAATGCGGGTGCAGATATGTTGGTGTTGGAGTGTGTGCCAGCTGAATTGGCGGAAGAAATTACAGCTTCACTTTCCATTCCTGTCATCGGAATCGGTGCAGGTTCAGCGACCGACGGTCAGGTTTTGGTCTTGTACGACATGTTAGGGATCAATGATTCGCCAGCCTCGTTTGTGAAGAACTTTTTGGAAGATGCTGATTCCATTGCGAATGCGATTTCCGATTACTCGGTGGAGGTAAAAGAGCGACAATTTCCTTCAACGGAGCATTCATTTTAATGAAGGTTTTGCACACCATCGCACAAGTCCGTGAAGTGATTTCCCAGCATAAGTCTCAGGGGCAAAGTGTGGGTTTTGTGCCGACGATGGGTAATTTACATCAAGGGCATTTGAGTTTGGTAGAAGCGGCTTCACGTTCATGCGATATTGTGTTGATGAGTATCTTTGTGAATCCCTTGCAGTTCGGTCC
>JAAZVR010000095.1 GCA_018623305.1 Thiotrichales bacterium
GCGGCATCCTACACTCCCATCACCTGATTGGGTGCACCGGCAGGATTCGTCAAAGGCCCCAGCACATTAAATACAGTACGCACACCCACTTCCTTACGAGGACCAATCGCGTGTTTCATCGCACTGTGATGCGCTGGCGCAAACATAAATCCAACATTTAACTGTTCCACACAGGCCTTCACTTGATTTGCCGTCAAATTTAAATTCACTCCGGCCACTTCCAATACATCTGCACTACCTGACTTTGACGAAATCGAACGATTACCGTGCTTAGCCACAACCGCACCTGCGGCAGCCGTTACAAACGCACTGGCTGTGGAAATATTAAACGTATTCGCGCCATCCCCTCCAGTCCCGCAAGTATCAACAAGGCCTTTTTTTGCTTCAATCTCAACTCCTGAAACCAAATCACGCATTACTTGAGCGGCGGCTGCAATTTCATCCACCGTTTCACCTTTCAAACGAAGCGCAACTAAAAAAGCACCAATCTGCGCATCAGTCGCTTGACCGGTCATAATCAAATTCATCACATCGGTCATATCCGACGGAGATAAGTTCTCTCGATTCATCACCGCAGCGATGGCAGATTTCAAATCCATGTGGCGTCCTTCGTTATAATAAGTTTCATTCAAACAATGGAAAATGACATGAAACAGTTGATTTTACTTTTCGGGCTAATCCTTTCAGCCCCTGTTTTTTCGGCAGATAGCATACCACAAAACCCAACACCTTTTTCACAGTGGCTTGAAGCCTTAAAAGGTGACCTTAAATCAGCGGGTATTTCCGATACAACAATTGCTAAGGCCTTAAACAATATCGAACTGAACCCAAAAGTCATTGAATACGACCGCCGCCAACCTGAATTCAACCAAACCTTTTGGAGCTATACTGATAAACGAGTCAACGACTTTCGAATTGAATTAGGTCGAGAAAAACTCAAAGAACATCGCACTCTATTAAATCAAGCGACACAAACTTACGGCATTCCGCAGCGCTTCCTTGTGTCTTTTTGGGGATTGGAAACCAACTTCGGTCGTTACACAGGCAAAATGCCGATTATTCAGTCGCTTGTCACCCTTTCTTACGATATGCGTCGCAGCGAATTCTTCAAAAAAGAGTTGATTAAGGCCTTACAAATTATCGACCAAGGTCATATTGATGCAGAAGACATGCTGGGTTCTTGGGCAGGCGCAATGGGGCAAACTCAATTTATGCCATCGACATTCCAACAATATGCAATTGATGGCGACGGTGATGGAAAAATCAACCTTTGGCAAAGCCTGCCAGATGTAATGATTTCATCAGGCAACTTCCTTAACCAACTCGGCTGGACACGAGGTGAAACTTGGGGACGCGAAGTCAAACTACCCACTAATTTTGACCAATGGGAACTGGCAACTTTAAAGCACAAAGGCAGCCTAGCGGAATGGAGCCAGCTCGGACTCACTCAAGCCAACGGCAGCCCGCTGCCTTCAGCGGATATCAGCGCATCTCTACTAATTCCTGCTGGACATACTGGACCTGCGTTCTTAGTTTATCCGAACTTTCGCGTCATTATGAAATGGAACTATTCAACCAACTATGCTTTGGCTGTAGGACTTTTAGCTGATCAATTAGCCTACAAGGCTGAGTTATCGGTTGACAAACCTAAAAACGAGGTCGCTATTTCGGTTGAAACCGCGAAGGCCTTACAAGAAAAGTTAAATTCTTTAGGATTTGACACAGGCACACCGGATGGCATTATTGGCTCCATGACCCGCAAGGCCTTGAGTCAGTGGCAAAAATCTCAAGGCCTTATTCCTGATGGTCATCCGAGTGCGGAAGTGATTCAGCGCGTATTGAATTAACTTTACTGCGTCGTTTCAGAGCGTTTTCTGGCTTGTAGATTGGGATTCTTTCACACTCAGGTCGCTATGCTCCGGCTTCGTTTAGAAAGAAACGCCAATCCGCCACGAAAACAGCGCACGCAAAAGGCAAAAGTAGGTATTGATCAGTAAACCACAAAGCGGATGGAATGCAATTTCGTCGCGAAGTCGGAGCGTAGCGACCTGAGCAGGAAATTCGCTTCCATCTTCGAGCGAGTGGTTTACTGCCAGACGAGCCAGTAAATAACTCCAGCATAAGACTATAAAAACAAAAAAGCCGCTAAACAGCGGCTTCACATCAAACTTTCGTTTTAAGAAAATTGTCGAGCATCTTATGCCCCGATTCCGTCAATATTGACTCAGGGTGAAACTGAACACCTTCAATCGGCAAGGTTTTATGACGAACCCCCATAATTTCTTCGATTGAACCATCTTCATTCTCAGTCCAAGCAGTCATTTCCAAACACTCTGGCAAAGTATTTTTATCAATCACCAATGAATGATAACGCGTCACCTCAACAGGATTCGGCACCCCCGCAAAACACCCCACATTATGATGATAAACTTCGGATGTCTTACCGTGCATAATTTTACCTGCATGCACAATATCCCCACCAAAAGCCTGACCAATCGACTGATGCCCAAGACAGACACCCAAAATAGGTAATTTGCCAGCAAAATGTTTAATCGCTTCAACCGAAATCCCCGCTTCAGTCGGCGAACAAGGGCCTGGAGAAATCACCAAATGCTCTGGATTTTTTGCTTCAATTTCTGCAATCGTAATTTCATCATTACGATGCACCTCAACCTCTGCACCCAACTCACCAAAATACTGAACAAGGTTGTAAGTAAACGAATCGTAATTATCAATCATTAACAACATGGTTCTTTCTCCGACGCTAAACCACTGGATACAAACTTCACCGCTTTAAAAATCGCACGCGCTTTATTCATGGTTTCGTCCCACTCACTTTGAGGAACAGAGTCTGCCACGATACCCGCACCCGCCTGCACATAAAGCGTCTGATCTTTAATCACCGCGGTACGAATCGCAATTGCAACATCCATATTACCATTCCACGCTAAATAACCAACAGCGCCCGAATAAATGCCACGCTTAACTGGCTCGAGTTCATGAATAATTTCCATCGCTCGAACTTTCGGAGCGCCCGATACCGTTCCCGCCGGAAAGGTTGCACGCAACACATCCATTGCAGACAAATCTCGCTTCACTCGACCAATCACATTCGACACGATATGCATCACATGAGAATAGCGCTCTATCGTCATCTTATCTGTCAACTTAACCGAACCAATGCGCGACACACGCCCCACATCATTACGACCTAAGTCTATCAACATCAAATGCTCAGCCAATTCTTTTTCATCGCCCAACAAATCATGTTCAAGCGCGATGTCTTCTTTTTCTGTCTTACCGCGCGGACGCGTACCCGCAATTGGGCGCAACGTCACTTCATCGTCTTCAAGGCGAACCAAAATTTCAGGTGATGCACCAACAATTTCAAAACCGCCCATATCCATAAAATACATATACGGAGAAGGATTCATATGACGCAAAGCACGGTACAAATCCATCGATTCATAACCGTAAGGAATCGACAAACGCTGAGAAATCACCACCTGCATCGCATCGCCATCAGTCACATAATCTTTAATTCGATTCACTGCCGATTTAAATGCCGGCTCACTGAAGCCTGAGACAAAATCCGCTTCATCTAACGACCCACCACTCAATGATTCATGCATCGGTGTTTCACCGCGCATGGCATCCACCAACTGACAAATTCGAACATGTGCTTTTTGATACGCATCCTCAACCGCAGGGTCCGCATAGACAACTAAATATAACTTTCCACTGAGATTATCAAAGACAACAATTTCCTCTGACACCATCAACATGATATCTGGAACATCCAAATCATCTTCTTTGTCAGCCTGATCTAAACGCGGCTCAATGTAGCGAATCGTTTCGTAACCGAAATAACCGACGAGTCCGCCTCCAAAACGTGGCAACTGTGATAAGTCTGGCGCTTTAAACTGATTATTAAACTGTTCGATATAATCCAATGGATCATCTACCGTTAACGATTCAACAATCTCGCCATCTTTTTTCAGCACAACATCACGGTTTCGAACTTCCAACAAGGTGCGACATGGCAAACCAATAATTGAGTAGCGACCCCATTTCTCACCGCCATACACCGATTCAAATAAAAATGAATACGGCCCTTTAGCTAATTTCAAATAAGTACTCAATGGCGTATCTAAATCCGCCAAAATCTCACGCATCACAGGGATACGGTTGTAGCCTTGGTCAGCTAATTGTTGAAAGTCTTCCAAACTCATTTATGCACCTTCTAAGTACTGGCTCACTTCATCCATACGATCCATGACCGCATCTGGATTTTCGTCACGAATATCCACACCATGGTTATAACCATAGCTCATACAAATAATTTTAAAACCTGCTGCACGTGCCGCTTTCACATCGCTCGTTGAATCGCCCAACATCAAACAATTCTCAGGTGTTGCACCTGCTAATTCTGCTGAGTGCAACAATGGCATTGGATGCGGCTTTTTCTCTGGCAATGTATCACCACTGACCAC
>JAAZVR010000096.1 GCA_018623305.1 Thiotrichales bacterium
ACGGGTGTTCATTTCAATGAAGTAGAACTCACCGTTTTCATATAAGAATTCGAATGTGCCCGCACCACGATAGCCGATTTCAACACAAGCATCCGCACAGATTTTACCCATGTGCGCGCGTTGCTCAGGGGTAATGCCTGGTGCTGGTGCTTCTTCCAATACTTTTTGGTGACGACGTTGCATTGAACAGTCACGCTCGCCTAAATGAATGGCGCTGCCTTGACCGTCCGCCAAAATTTGGAATTCAATATGGCGAGGTGTTTCTAGGAATTTCTCCATATACACTTCGTCATTATTGAACGCCGCTTTCGCTTCAGATTTTGTTAATTCAATCGCGTTTAACAAATGCGCTTCAGTGTGAACCACGCGCATACCGCGACCACCGCCGCCGCCAGACGCTTTGATGATGACAGGGTAACCAATGCGTTTAGCAATAGCTAAGTTTTTTTCTGCATCATGACCAATTGCACCATCAGAACCAGGCACCGTTGGAACACCTGCTTTCTTCATCGCCTCGATGGCACAAACTTTGTCGCCCATCATGCGAACGGTATCCGCTTTAGGCCCGATAAAAATGAAACCGCTTTGCTCTACTTGGTCAATGAAGTCCGCATTTTCAGATAAGAAACCGTATCCAGGGTGAATTGCGACAGAATCAGAAATTTCTGCTGCGGCAATCAAAGCCTGAGGGTTCAAATAACTTTGTGTAGAGGGCGCAGGACCGATACAAATCGCTTCATCAGCCAATTTGACGTGCTTCAAATCTTTGTCAGCAGTCGAGTGAACTGCAACCGTTTTAATGCCCAACTCACGACACGCGCGCAAAACACGCAACGCTACTTCGCCGCGGTTGGCAATTAGAATTTTATCAATCATATAAAACCCTTATTCGATGATGAACAATGGCTGATCAAATTCAACAGGCTCGCCGTTATCAACCAATACCGCTTTGATAACGCCCGATTTGTCCGCTTCGATTTGGTTCATGATTTTCATGGCTTCGATAATGCACAACGTCTGACCCTCAGACACCGAATCACCCACTTTAGCAAATGCTGGCTTATCTGGAGCAGGAGCAGAATAGAAAGTACCAACCATTGGAGAATTTACAGTATGACCGCTTACAGCAGGTGCCGCAGCTTCAGCTGGAGCAGGTGCTGCGGCAGGCGCTGGTGTAGCCATCGCTGGCGCAGGCATTGCTTGAGGCATCATCGGTGCAGGTGCTGCATAAACAGGCGGTTGACCATGACGATTAATACGAATGGTTTCTTCACCTTCGGTAATTTCGATTTCTGCAATATCAGAGTCTTCAACGATTTCGATTAGTTTTTTAATTTTACGAATGTCCATGTGCGCTTCCCGCTGTGTTTATGGTTTCAATTGTTTAATAATGGCTTGAAGTGCCAATTCATAACCGATGGGGCCAAGGCCTACGATAATGCCAGATGCAACATCCGAAAAATACGAATGATGCCTGAACGATTCACGTTGGTGAACGTTGGATAAATGCACTTCAATAAATGGGATTTTTGTGGCAAGCAAGGCATCGCGAACGGCAATGCTCTGATGAGTGAACGCAGCAGGATTGATAATAATGTAATCAATGTCTTCATCCAAAGCTTGATGAATGCGATCAATCAGAAGGCCTTCGTGGTTGGTTTGGAAATCCAACAATTCAAGATTTGTACGTTCGGCCTGGAGTTTAAGTCGATCGATAATCGAGTTAAGTGTTTCAGAACCATAGTGTCCTGGCTCTCGAGTTCCGAGTAGATTCAGATTGGGACCGTTGAGTAACAAAACTCGCGACATAAAAAAACTCGCCACATAAAATTAACTATATGGGCGAGTTTATCGGATTTATGCGCAAATCGCTACAGGTTTAGTGCTTTTTGCGCCTTTTTAATGAACGTTTCAGCATTTACAAAACCAATGATGCGTTGTGCCGACTGTTCTTCGCCTTGTGGATTGAAGAATAAAATGGCAGGAGGGCCAACAAGCGAATACTTTTTAAGCAACGCCTTATCCAGTTCTGTATTGTCTGTAATGTCGACTTTTAGATTCACAGAGTTTGCCAAAGTTGCTTGAACGCCTGAATCAGTAAAGGTGAATTTATCCAACTCTTTACATGACACACACCAATCGGCATACACATCAATCACAACGGATTTACCTTGTTGCTGAGCGTTGGCAATGGCTGCATCCAGTTGTTCACCCGTTTTGACTTTAGTGAACAACTCCGTTTTGCTTGCTTGTGTTGTAACGCCGTTCGACGAACCTTGCAAGTGCGCCAAAGGCTGCAAGACATCGCGACCGCCCGATGCGACGCCAATGATTTGCAAGGCACCAAGCAATAACAGAATCCAGCCGATGGTTTTCCATAAAGCCGACCAACCACGCTGCTTAAGTGGCTCAAGTGCGCCCATATAAATCGCACTACCGATCAGAAGAACAGCCCACAGCAACATTGAAACATAAGCAGGCACGATGCGATCGACCATCCAGATGGCAACACCCAGAAGCATTACACCGAAGACAGCTTTAACCGCTTCCATCCAAGTTCCAGCACGAGGCAAAATATTACCCGAAGCCGCACCGATTAACAGCAATGGAACGCCCATACCCATACTCAAAGCGAATAGAGCGGAACCACCGAGTAAGGCATCGCCGGTTTGACCGATGTAAATCAATGCCCCTGCCAGTGGCGGTGCAACACATGGGCCGACAATCAGCGCGGATAAAAAGCCCATAATGGCGACACCAATCATGCTGCCACTTTTTTGTTTGTTGCTGATTTCTGTTAAACGAGATTGGATTGAATTCGGTAATTGCAATTCATAGAAGCCGAACATTGACAATGACAGCAATACAAATACAAACGCGAAGCTGCCGATAATCCACGGATTTTGGAATGCGGCTTGTAGGTTTTCTCCGAATAAACCGGCTAGAACCCCTGCAATAGTATACGTAACGGACATCGCTAAAACATATACTAAAGAAATAGTGAATGCCTTGCGCGTGGTCATGTTTTCAGATTGACCGACAATGATGCTCGATAAAATCGGAATCATCGGGAAAACACAAGGAGTCAATGACAGCAATAAGCCGAAGCCGAAGAAGGTCAAAATCACCAACCAAGCATTATCGCCCATCAGTGTAGAGATGATTTGATCTTGTTCTGATAATTCAACGGTTGCGTTAGACGTCGAAGTGGATTCACCTGATGTCGAAATTTTGACTTTTTGAGGTGGGTAACAAAGGCCAGCCTCTGAACAGCCTTGATACGTTAACGTCGCATTTTTAAGGCCTTCAGGTAAAGCAAATTCTACTGAATTGTAATAAACAGGAACCTTACCAAAGATTTCATCTTCTTTGATTTTGCCTTTAGGCAAATCAAGTGACACAGGGCCTGCCTCTGTAGTTACAGTGATGCGTTCTTGATATAAATAATGTCCTGGAGCGATGATAAATTGAGCGGTGTCTTTTCCATCCGTGCGGGTTTGTTGGAATTTAAACGCTTCCTCAACGGCTAAAGGCGCGTCGGATTGTAGGCCTAATGATTGACCAAAGCCTTTTAAGGCCTCAACAGGAGACACGTTGCTTGCTTGTGCGACAGCCATATCCAAGGTAAAAGATGACTTGAGCGGAGGGTAGCAGATCCCAGCATCGGCACAGCCTTGAGATGTAATATTTAATTTGACAGGATTTTGCGTCACTGTCACAGGCAATTCAAGAATTAACCGGTTGCGATAGATTTCTTTTTCACCGAATGCAGGGTCGTTGTGTGTGATAGCCATTGGAAATTGAACGTCATCAACCTCAGCACCGTTGACTGTCCATTTAACTTTATCTTTGTATAGATAATAGCCATCAGCAATTTTCCATTCAACCTCGATCAGTTGATTGTCAACAGCCCCCGCCGAAACTTGAAAAGCGTCTTTGTTTGCTAACAATTCGCCTTGAGTCAGAGCGGACGCGTTTAAGGATGCTAGCGTTAAGCACCAAGCCATTAAAATACGAAGCATTGTATTTTCCTCATAAATTTTTATTCATGAAGATTATACGCAAAACCTATATTCAGTAGCGAAATTGCTTAATCAAAGCGTTTAATTCTTTTGATAGTTGGCTAATCGACTGACTTGCAACCGCTGTTTGCTCTGCATCTGATGAAACATTTTGAGCGACACTGATAATGCTTTGAATGGTTTCACTGATAGATTCTGACTGAGCTCTTTGTTCATAGGCCGCATCGGCTATGTTGCTATTCATATCATTAATTGATGAAACGTAAGAGGCGATTGATGTCAGAGCTTCCCCGGCTTGATTGGCTTGAATGACAGTTTCATTGGCCTGTTCTCTTCCTTGATTCATCACATCAACGGCTGTTGATGAAATGCCTTGCAACTGGGCGATCATTGATTCTATTTTTTTTG
>JAAZVR010000012.1 GCA_018623305.1 Thiotrichales bacterium
GGCGCGGGCATCTTTATCCACAAAAAAGTCGGCGATACGATTCAACAAGGTGAAATCCTTTATACACTCTACGCAAACGTTGAAAGTAATTTAGAATTTGCGCGCAATTTTCTCAAGCAATACCAAACAGGATACACATTCGAATGACACAAACCATCTTAATCACTGGTTGCTCAACGGGCATCGGTTATTACTGTGCCCATGCACTGCATAAATCGGGGCATCAAGTCATCGCAACCTGCCGAGACTCAGCAGACGTGAAACGATTGCGCGCAGAAGGCCTGCGATGTGAACCATTGGATATTAAGAATTCGGAGCAAATTCAAAACCTAATCGCTCAATTAGAGTCTGAAGAAACATCCATTGACGTCTTGTTTAATAACGCGGGCTATGGTCAGCCCGGCGCTGTGGAAGACGTACCCAAATCCGCTTTGATTGAACAATTTCTAACCAACGTTTTTGGCACACAAGAACTCACCAACGCCATCATCCCCATGATGCGTCAACAGGGTCACGGCAAAATCATCTACAACAGCTCGGTATTGGGTTTTGCCGCCATGCCTTATCGCGGTGCCTATAATGCCAGCAAATATGCACTGGAAGGTTTAGCGGACACATTACGACTGGAACTGCGCGGCACGGGAATTTATGTCAGCCTCATTGAGCCTGGCCCGATTTTGAGCGAATTTCGAAACAATGCCGAAAAACACTTTAATCAAAATATTGATGCTGAACATTCCGCGCACAAAAGCAATTACGACGCATTAAAGTCTCGCCTAACCAAAGTCGGTGCCTCTGCGCCCTTTACTTTAGGGCCTGATGCTGTGTGCGCGCGCGTAGAAAAAATTATCCGTACAGCAAAACCCAAAGCCCGTTACCCTGTAACATTTCCTACCTATTTATTTGCATGGCTGAAACGAGTATTGCCCACTTCTGCATTAGATTATGTTTTATACAAGGCGGGCGACGGTGGCAAACGATAGGCCTGAAAGCTATACTCTCGACATGACAAAAAAGAACACTTTATTTAAGCCTTGGCTAGCAAATATTCAGCAACGAGTCGAAGAAAAACTCGACGCTCATTTGCACTTTGAACAACCCGATCTTGTCATTGAAGCCATGCGTTATTCAACTTTAGGCGGTGGAAAGCGCTTGCGTTCAGCTTTGATTTACGCGATTGCGGAAGCTTTTAACAAACCGTATGAATCCGTGGATGATTTTGCCTGTGCAATCGAAATGATCCACGCCTATTCTTTGATTCATGATGATTTACCGGCAATGGACGATGATGATTTACGTCGCGGCAAGCCCAGCTGTCATAAACAGTTTGATGAAGCCACGGCCATTCTTGCAGGGGATGCCTTGCAAACTCGTGCGTTTGAAATCCTAGCAGAGTCCAAACACTTATCAGCGGATGTTGCACTACACGCCATAAAAACATTGGCGCACAATGCTGGCGCGCAAGGCATGATTCTTGGGCAAAGCATAGACCTTCAGTCTGAAAATAAATCCATTAATATTGAAGAACTGACAAGGCTTCATACATGCAAAACTGGTGCATTGTTTGGAGCAAGCGCCAACTTAGCCAGTTACGAAGGCACTTTACCTCCTCAACGCTGGGGATTGATGACATTTGCTTTAGAACTCGGATTGGCCTTTCAAATTCAAGATGACATTTTAGATGTCACTCAAGACTCTGAAACACTTGGAAAACCTCAAGGCAGTGACGCCGAAGCGAATAAATCCACATTCGTCACATTACTGGGGCTTAAAAAAGCTCAACAGGCTCAAAAAGAAACTTATCAGAAAGCAATGGATGCTTTGGACAGTTTTTCAGCGCCTGGCAACACTCACTACCTTAAGGCTCTCGCTGAATGGCTCATTCAAAGAACTCACTGATACTCTTTGTTGTTTTATGGTCGCTGTTCAGCGCATTCGAGCTATGGTTTTTCGGCCTGAATTTACAAGGCCTTAGCGCCGTATTTTTCAGTGGCATTCTATTGAGATTGGTGCAAATTGATTTTGCCATCTATCGCCTACCCGATGTCTATACCTACCCTCTTATTGCAGCTGGACTACTCGTTAACAGCTTCGGCTTATTCACATCATTTGAAAACGCACTGATAGGCACTGTCTTGGGATACGCCGTTTTATGGATTGTTTATCAACTCTTTTTAAAACTAACAGGCAAGGAAGGCTTAGGCTACGGTGATTTTAAATTATTGGCTGGTCTAGGCGCTTGGTGTGGCTGGCAAGGCCTCAATGAAATCATTCTTTGGGCATCGGTTTGCGGATTGGTGTTTGCTTTGATTATCAATGCCGTAAAACGAAAAAAGGTCAACCTCATCGCCTTTGGACCTTGGCTGGCCCTTGGCGGTTGGTTGACCCTTCATTTCTACCCAGTCTGGTTGTTTTAGTCTTGCAACTCGCTCAAACAACAAACTTGCGTCATGCGCAAATTGTTTTTTTCAGCAAATTCCATCACATGACTGTACAACCAAGGATTCGATGTTTTCAAATGGTCGTCCATTACCAAACAACGCGCACCCTTAATCGTTTCTGGATGTAAATCATCGGAATACACAAGGCGATGAGACGCGCCAAAAGTCGCTGCGAGTGATGAAATACGGTCAATCCAATCACTCGGACGAAAACGGTTACCTTCCAACGTAACACTTTCAATAACGTATTTGCAGGGCTCCTGACTCATTCTATTTTTCTGCCTTTAATCAATTCTTTCTTTATAACTTAGTTATTTTAGCACGCTTTTAACAGCTTTATAAACGCACAATCGTATTGATTTTGGCTATCGCGCTTATAGTTCGCTCGTTCAACCTCATTCCATTGAACGGGATTCAATTCTGGGAAATAAGTATCCGCATCGGGTTCTGCATCCACTTCCGTGATATGCAATTCTGAAGCCAATGGCAAAGCCTGTTCATAGAGTTGAGCACCGCCAATCACAAACACTTTGTCCGCACTAGAAACCGCATCAAACGCTTCATCCAAAGAGTGAGATAACACCACACCCTCGGGTAAGTCCAATGCCTGTCTCGACACCACAACATTGATACGCCCTGGCAAAGCGCGACCAATCGAATCCCATGTCTTACGGCCCATAATAATCGGACAACCCATGGTCACTTTTTTAAAGTGAGCCAAATCAGCAGGCAAACCTCGCCCCCAAGGCATATCTCCATTCAAGCCAATGCCACGGTTTTTAGCCATGGCCACAATCATTGCTATTTGACTCATACCGCCACCGGCGCCTTAATTGGAGGGTGCGGATCATAGCCTATGATTTCAATGTCATCTAATGTGTAATCCCACACATTTTTTGGCTCACCATGAATCTTGATTTGAGGCCAATCACGCGGCTCGCGAGACATTTGTTCTTTTACTTGCTCTAGGTGGTTGTGATAAATATGCGTATCCGCCCCCACCCAAACCAATTCACCGACCTCTAGGCCTGTTTGATTCGCCAACAAATGAATCACCAAAGCCAAATTCGACAGGTTAAACCCCAACCCCAAAAACGCATCAACGGAACGCTGATACATCATGCCCGACAAGCAGTTCGTATTTGGATCGACGAAAAACTGGTAAGTTTTATGACATGGCGGCAAAGCCATTTGATCCAACTCGCCGACATTCCAGCCTTCAAAAATAATTCGGCGCGAAGTTGGGTTATTTTTTAATTGATGAACGACATCGGCAATTTGGTCGATTTCTTGTCCGTCTTCTGTTTTCCATTGACGCCACTGCTTTCCATAAACAGGTCCTAAATCACCCCATTTTTCAGCAAAACTGTCTTCCGCTAAAATTCGATTTTCAAAGTCTTCCATCGAGCCTTCAAAACCCGTTTCATCGCAGTATTTTTTATACGGCCAATCACTCCAGATATGCACGTTTTGCTCTAGCAACGGACGAATATTCGTGCCGCCATTTAACATCCAAAGGATTTCTTTAAAGGCCGTTTTCCAGTACACACGCTTTGTCGTCAAAAGCGGAAAAGAATCTTTCAAATCAAATCGCATTTGAGCACCGAACAATGCAGTAGTACCCACGCCTGTGCGATCCATTCGACTCGAACCTTCATCAAGGATTTTTTGCAAAAGATTTAAATACTGAAACTCAGGATGCATTACGCCACCTTTACTGAATGTTTTTTATACGCCACCAACATAAGCGCGGCGCCTAGGACAACCATCGGGAAGGATAAAACCTGACCCATCGTCAGCCAATCCCAAGCCAGATAGCCAATATGCGCGTCAGGCATACGCCAGAATTCGACCAAGAAGCGGAATGAACCATACAGAATCAGGAACAAACCAGACACTGCCATCATCGGACGTTGTTTAGCTGAATACAGCCAAAGTGCCACAAACATGACCAAACCTTCCAGCAAGGCCTCAAATAATTGTGTCGGATACTTCTGAATCAACTGTCCTGTCATTGGATCCATCATCCACATACCCAACGGCGAGTCGGTCACTTTACCCCACAGCTCGCCGTTAATGAAATTACCCACTCGACCTGCACCTAACCCAATCGGCACCATCGGCGCAATGAAATCCGTAATCTGCCAAAAACTCAACTGATACTTTCGACCGATTAGATACATTGCCGTCAACACACCGAGCAACCCACCATGGAAAGACATTCCACCTTCCCAAACGCGGAACACCCGAAGCGGCTCTTCGATATAAACGGCTAAATCATAGAATAAGATATACCCAATACGTCCACCCAAAATCACGCCTAATGCACCGTAGAACAGCAAATCACTGACGAAGTCATCTTGACCTTCAATTAAGCGATTCACACGTCGATTTGCCAGCACATAAAATGCGGCAAAACCGAACAAGTACATCAAACCGTACCAATGAATTTGGATAAAACCGATATCTAAAGCAACGGGACTAATCGAGGGATAACTCCACATGGCTTAACCTCGATAAACGCGGGCAAAGAATGTTTTCAAATACAAGGTTTCTGGAATCGCAGGATTAACTGGATGATCTGGCCCTTGATGGCCTTCTTCAATCATTTGAATCGTGCGGTCAATATGACGCGCAGATTGATTCAATGTCTGCAATAACGTATCACGTGGCATATGATGCGAACACGAAGCACTGACAAGAACTCCATCCGCACCCAACAATCGCATCGCTAGCTGATTAATTCGGCGATACGCCTCTTTACCATTTTTGAAATCTTTCTTACGCTTGATAAATGCTGGCGGATCACAAATTACCACATCGAATTGCTCACGTTGATTGCGCAATTCAGTCAACACCTCAAACGCATTACCTTCCACCGCAACCATCTTATCAATGACGCCATTCAATTCAGCATTTCGCATCACGCCATCCAAAGCGAATTCAGACGCATCGGTACAATAGACTTCAGAAGCTCCAGCAACCGCCGCCTGAACTCCCCAGCCACCAATGTAGCTGAATACATCCAACACACGCTTACCCTCAACATAATGTTGCAAACGCTCGCGCGACATACGGTGATCGTAAAACCATCCTGTTTTCTGACCGTCTTTAACGGGCGCTTCAAATTGCACTCCGTTTTCCATCAATGGCACGTAATCGGGCACATCGCCGACAATTTCAATTTCATTCGGCAACATTTCTGCCGCACGCGACGCACAGTCATTTCTAAACACTATACCGCTTGGCTGAAATACTTTTTCCAAGGCCTCAATCACATCATTTTTATGACGCTCCATCCCTGCGGTTGTAATCTGCACGGAAAAAACATCATTAAAACGATCGATCACCAACCCCGGCAAGAAATCACCTTCACCATGTACTAAACGATAAAACGGTTCATCGAACACGCGCTCACGCAAAGACAAGGCCTGTTTAAAACGATGCACTAACAGCGATTTACTCAATGGGTAATTGACATCGCGATTCACCAAGCGAACACAAATCAAAGCATTCGGATTGATATAACCCGTGCCGAGCGGCTTACCATTAGAGGCCTCAACGATGACCGACTCACCCGCTTCAAAATTGCTCAGTGGGGTTTCTTTGGTGTTAATCTCGTTTGAAAAAATCCATAAATGGCCTTGTTTTAAACGACGCTCTTCATCTTTTTTTAATCGAATCGATTGCATGAATTACATCTCAGCCTGTTTTTTTGACAAACGAATACGGCCGTCTTTCACTTCCAAGACTTTTACTTTAACCGTATCGCCTTCACTCAAATAATCGCTCACATTCTCGACACGCTCTTGGGCGATTTCTGAAATATGCAATAGGCCTTGCTGACCTGACAAAATCGATACAAAGGCACCAAAATCGACAATCTTCTCAACCTTTCCTTCGTAAACAGTATCCACTTCGATATCTGCTGTTAGGTCCTCAATCATCTTCTGAGCGGCTGCACCCTGCTCACCATCGGTTGTTGAAATCGTCACATCGCCTTCTTCACCGATGTTAATTTCCACACCAAATTTCTCAGTGATTTCACGAATTGTTGAACCACCTTTACCGATGACCATGCCGATCTTATCTTTTGCAATTTTGAAGCGGATAAAGCGCGGTGCATTACCGTTCATTTCAGTATTCGGCTTTGAAATCGCTTTCGCCATTTCACCTAGAATATGCAAACGGCCACCTTTCGCTTGTTCCAACGCAATCTGCATAATCTCTTCGGTGATGCCTGTGATTTTGATGTCCATTTGTAAAGCAGTGATACCGTCTTCTGTACCCGCAACTTTAAAGTCCATATCACCCAAATGGTCTTCGTCGCCCAAGATATCAGACAGTACCGCGAATTGATCGCCTTCTTTCACCAAACCCATCGCGATGCCGGCAACTGGCGCTGACAATGGCACACCCGCGTGCATCATCGCCATTGACGAACCACATACAGACGCCATTGAACTTGAACCATTTGACTCCGTAATTTCTGAAACCACACGTAATACATAAGGGAAGTCATCACCTTTCGGCACAACCGCATTCACGCCTCGTTTTGCCAAACGACCGTGACCAATTTCACGACGACCTGGCGCACCTACACGGCCTGTCTCACCGACTGAGAATGGAGGGAAGTTGTAATGAAAAATAAAATTGTCGTAATGAAAACCTTCAATGTCGTCAATCATTTGCGCTTCTTTTTCAGTACCTAAAGTCGTAACAACCAAGGCCTGTGTTTCACCACGCGTAAATAGTGCCGAACCATGTACTTTTGGCAACACACCGACTTTACATTCGATTTGACGAACATCATCCAATGCTCGACCGTCAATACGTGGAGTGCCATTCAAAATACGACCACGAACAATTGATTTTTCTAATTTTGCTAACTGACCTTCAACGTCTGCTTGAGACCATTGACCGCTTTCGTCTTCTGGAACCAAAGCCTCAATCGCGGCTGATTTAGCAACACCCACTGCATCATAACGCGCCATCTTATCTTGAATTTGGTAGGCCTCAGTCAAAGCAGACTCAGCTTGCTCTTTAACTGCATTAGCCAATTCCTCATCGACCTCTGGAGCGGACCAATCCCAAGCCTCTTTGCCTGCTTTAGATTTAAATTCATTAATGGCATCAATCGACACTTGCATGTGTTCGTGACCAAACATCACTGCCTTCAACATGACATCTTCAGGCAAGCCACTGGCTTCAGATTCAACCATCAAGACCGCATCTGTTGTACCCGCCACAGATAAATCCAAATCACTATTTTCAAGTTCTGCTGAAGATGGATTTAGAACATACTCACCTTCAACATAACCGACTTTAGCCGCGCCAATCGGCCCCATAAACGGAACCCCTGAAATCGCCAACGCCGCAGACGCCGCTAGCATCGCAGGAATCTCTGTTCCCACTTTTTCATCCAATGCCAACACCGTCACGATGACTTGAATTTCATTGTAGAAACCTTTCGGGAACAACGGGCGCAATGGACGGTCAATCAAACGAGCAATCAACGTTTCTTTGTCGCTTGGGCGGCCTTCGCGCTTTAAGAAACCACCAGGAATTTTACCCGCAGCATACGTTTTTTCTTGATAGTTAATCGTCAACGGGAAGAAGTCTTGGCCTTCTTTTACATCTTTGTGCGCAACGGCCGTTGCCAGAATAACGGTTTCCCCCATTGTTAATTTCACTGCTCCAGTTGCCTGACGAGCAATTTCACCCGTTTCTAATGTGACTTGATGTTGACCGTATTGAAACGATGTTTGAATAGCTTCTAGCATGATTAACTCTCTATGTATAAAAAAAGCCCGCAAGGAAAATCCCGCGGGCTTTTGGTGATTTTCTCACCGTATTATATAACGTCAGTCACTGACGTAAATAACCTATCAAAGATTACTTACGTAGGCCTAGGCGTTGAATCAAAGTTGCGTAACGCTCATTTGATTTACCTTTAAGGTAGTCCAACAATTTACGACGTTGGCTAACTTGACGCAAAAGACCTTGACGTGAATGGTGGTCTTTTTTGTGCTCTTTGAAGTGCTCAGTCAAATGCTTGATGCTCGCTGTCAACAAAGCGACTTGTACTTCTGGTGAACCTGTATCACCTTCTTTAGTTGCGTATTCAGCAACGATTGCTGCTTTTTGTTCTGCTGTCAAAGACATGCTTTTCTCCTAAATTTGAACGGCATTTATAAAGGACCACTGCCGCCTGCAGTCCGTAAGGTCTCGAATTATACCATCAAACGCTTGATATACAAGGTCGATTGTTTAACTTCGCCAACCCCAATAAACTGGTCATCAACATCGTACATTCTGATCAAATCTTCAGACGGGTAATCCCCTAAATCCAAAACCTGACCATTGCGTACTTTGTGCGATTCCTTGGTATTGAGTTTAATCTTTGGCACATCTTGCAAAGCCGCATCGACAGGCAACAACACGTCATCTTTAGATTCCATTGCCTCCAATTCATCTAAAGTGTAAATCTTGTCACCTTCAAATCCTGCAACAGACGTACGACGTAAATCTTCAATAAACGCGCCCACACCCAACTTAGAACCGATATCTTCGGCCAAGGTACGAATGTAAGTCCCTTTCGAACACGCAACATCAATAATCAGATAAGGGGCTTCATAGCTGACAAACTCAAGACTGTAAATCGTAATTGGACGCGCATCACGCTCAATCTCAATCCCTTGACGAGCGTACTCATACAAAGGCTTACCGTCTTTTTTCAATGCCGAATACATTGGCGGGACTTGCATCTGTTCACCGACAAACTCAGCCAACACGGACTGAATCTGCTCGACAGTCAACGATGAAATATCCACCGTATCCAAGGTTTCGCCTTCACGATCCCCTGTTGTGCGTGTTTCACCTAAGTGAATCTTTGCTTGATACGACTTATCAAACACCAACATAAAAGTTGAGGCCTTAGTCGCATGACCAAAACAAATCGGCAAAACACCCGTTGCGATAGGATCTAAAGCGCCTGTATGACCCGCTTTTTGAGCATCAAACAATCGTTTAACTCTCTGCAAAGCATGGTTTGAACTGAGGCCTTCAGGTTTATCCAAAAGCAAAATTGCATCTAATTTACGACCGCGTTTTTTACGTGCCATTACGATTTTCTCGCTTTCATCAACAACTCTTCAATACGCGCAGCATTATCTGAACTTTCGTCATAAATAAAACGCAATTGTGGTGTTGTACGCAACTGCAAACGCTTAGCCAACTCCGAACGGAAGAAGCCTTTCGCTTTGTGAAAGGCCTTCATTTGCTCTTCAACTTCGTCTTTGTTTTTACCAAAAACGGTGAAAAACACTTTGGCATGACTTAAGTCACGAGTGACTTCAACCGCACGAATCACCACGTCTTGCAAACGCGGATCTTTAACTTCACGCTGAACAAGCAATGCAAGTTCTTGCATCACCTGCTCGTCGATACGATCTAAACGACTAAAATCGTTCATACAACCACCTTAGTCAATCGTACGTTGAACTTCAACGCGCTCATAGACCTCAATTTGGTCGCCGACTTTAACGTCATTGTAGTTCTTAACGCCGATACCACATTCCATACCGTTACGAACTTCGTTCACATCATCTTTGAATCGACGCAATGATTCCAATTCGCCTTCATAGATAACCACGTTATCACGCAAGACACGAATTGGGTTGCTGCGTTTAACCAAACCTTCAGTGACCATACAACCCGCAATCGCACCAATTTTCGGCGCACGGAAGACATCACGAACGTCCGCAATACCAATGATCTCTTCTCGGAATTCAGGTGACAATTTACCTGACATCGCTTTTTTGATTTCATCCACAGCCTCATAAATGACACTGTAGTAATGAAGATCAACACCTTCTTGTTCAATCAAACGCTTCGCACCTGCTTCTGCACGAACGTTGAAACCAATAACGATGGCTTCTGATGCAACAGCCAAATGAACATCCGATTCACTGATACCGCCCACGCCTGATGCAACAATCTTAACTTTAACTTCATCAGTAGACAGTTTAACAAAGGCATCTGACATCGCCTCAATCGAACCTTGAACGTCGGCCTTGATTAGAAGGTTAACGTCATGAACTTCACCTTCATCAATACCGCCAAACAAGTTATCCAACTTCGCTTTCTGCTGACGCGCCACTTTGATTTCTTTGAATTTACCTTGACGGAATAATGCGACTTCACGCGCTTTACGCTCATCCGCAACTACGACCATCTCGTCACCTGCTGAAGGCGTACCTGATAGACCCAAAATCTCAACTGGCATTGAAGGACCCGCTGATTTAATTTGCTTACCGTCTTCATCCAACAAGGCACGCACACGACCGTATTCCATACCACACAATACGATGTCGCCTTTATTCAAAGTACCACCTTGAACAAGTACTGTTGCAACTGAACCACGACCTTTTTCCATACGTGACTCAATCACCGCACCACGTGCTTTACCGTCTGTTGGCGCTGTCAATTCCAAAACTTCCGCTTGAAGAATCAACGCATCGATCAAATCATCGATACCTTGACCTGTTTTCGCTGAAACCTCGATAAACTGGTATTCACCACCCCATTCTTCTGGAATCACTTCATGACTGACAAGCTCTTGTTTAACACGCTCTGGATTAGCTTCTGGCTTATCCACTTTGTTAATCGCCACAACCATTGCAACATTCGCTGCTTTAGCATGCTGAATCGCCTCAATCGTTTGCGGCATAACACCATCATCAGCAGAGACAATCAAAACAACCACGTCTGTGACTTTCGCACCACGTGCACGCATTGCAGTAAAGGCCGCGTGTCCCGGAGTATCGATGAAAGTAACCATGCCATGATCGGTTTCAACATGATATGCACCAATGTGCTGAGTGATACCGCCCGCCTCACCGTGAGCAACGCGCGTTGTACGAATGTAGTCAAGCAATGAAGTCTTACCATGGTCAACGTGACCCATGATAGTAACAACTGGCGCACGCGGCTTTTCTTCAAGCTCGATATCCGCAGTCATGACTTCTTCTTCAAGTGCGTTTTCTTTCAACAACTTAACCGTATGACCCATTTCTTCAACAACGATTTGTGCTGTTTCTTGGTCCAATACTTGGTTAATCGTTGCCATTGTGCCAAGCGTCATCAATGTTTTAATCACTTCCGTCGCTTTTACAGACATCTTCTGAGCCAAGTCGCCTACAGTGATTGTTTCACCAATCGCCACTTCACGAACCACTGGATCAACTGGTTTTTGGAAACCATGCTCCTGTTTACCTTGCTTACGACGCTTAGAACCACGTGGACCTGAAGTGCCAATCGAATCCAACGCATCATCACTCATACCCTGCTTATAAGCACCCGCCAACGCTTTAACGTTACGATCTTTTTTACCCGCAGGTGTTTTTTCACCGCGCTTCGCTTTCTTAGCCGCTTCAGGAGACTCTGCTTTAGGCTTATCTTTCTTGGCCGTCGCCTTACGTTTAGCTGCTTTATCGTCTTTAAGAGGCGCAACATCACCCACTGATTTATTAATCGGTGCTGATTTTGGTTTGCGCTGTGGTTTATCTTGATGATCTCGTTTCGGCTCAGCCTTACCCGCAACCGCAACAGGCATATCCACTTTACGGCCTTGCTCATCGTCTTTCTTAACGTAAGTACGTTTTTTACGCACTTCGACATTAACCTTACGGCCACCGCCATTACCCGAATTAATCGTGCTAACTGACTTGCGCTTCAAAGTGACACGCTTAGGCTCTTTACCTGGACCTTGGCTACCATGTTTTTTTTGTAAGTAGTCAAGCAACTGTTTTTTCTGGTCGCTTGTTAACTCATCGCTCGCATCTTTAACTTGAACACCTGCGTCACGAAGTTGCTGAATTAACATATCCTCCGGCAACTTCAGGGATGTTGCAAAAGCTTTTATCGTATTTGCTGACATATATTCCTCTCCCTACTTACTCAAACCATGGTGCGCGCGCTGTCATAATCAACTCGCCCGCATCTTTCTCCGACAAACCTGTCATTTCCGTCACTTCTTCAACAGACAACTCAGCCAAATCTTCTTGTGTTTTAACATCATTCGATTCGAAAACGGATACCATTTCAGCTGTCACACCTTCAACCTTCGATACCGGAACCTCTCCAGATTCTTCGATTTCTTCCGAAGCAATCATTCGTGTGAGCATCGCATCTTTAGCTCGCTCTTTCAAAGTCGCAACCAAATCTTCGTCAAAACCGTCGATTGCCAACATTTCAGAATTTGGAACATAAGCCACTTCATCCAAAGATACAAAGCCTTCTTCAACTAGAACTTGCGCCAACTCAGCATCAATGCTCAAGGCATCAATAAACTCATTCATTAACGTTTGCGTTTCTTTTTTATGCTTCTCAGCCATTTCTGACTCAGACATCACATTCAATTCCCAACCTGTTAATTCTGAGGCTAGGCGAACATTTTGACCACCTCGACCAATGGCTTGTGACAATTGTTCATCAGAAATCGCTAAATCCATGCTGTGCACATCTTCGTCCACCATAATGGAAACGACTTCTGCAGGCGCCATTGCATTCATCACATACTGCGCTTCGTTCTCATCCCATTTGATAACATCCACACGCTCGCCTGACAACTCATTCGTTACCGCTTGCACACGTGAACCACGCATACCGATACACGCACCAATAGGATCTAAACGCGGATCCGCTGTACGCACAGAAATTTTCGCACGCTGACCTGGATCACGAGATGCAGAAACAATCTCAATGATGTTATCTGCCACTTCTGGCACTTCAACTTTGAACAATTCAATCAATAGTTTTGGATGCGCACGAGACACAAACAATTGAGGGCCACGCGGCATATGAGTCACTTCATACAAGTAACCTTTAACGCGCTCACCAATCTTATAAAACTCGTTTGGAATTTGCTCTGGCTTAGCCAACTTCGCTTCAATATGGTCACCTAAATCAATAATCACATCTCCACGGTCAACACGCTTAACGGTACCCACAAGGATTTCACCAATTTGCGTTTGGTATTCTTCTACAACCTTCAGACGCTCTGCTTCGCGCAACTTCTGAATGATGACTTGTTTTGCCGTTTGCGCACCGATACGCCCGAACGGTAAAGACTCCATCGGCTCAATAATTTCATCACCAATATTTAAGTTTTCATCACGCTCTTTGGCTGTTCCCTCAAGAATATGCTGTTCAACATTAAATTCTTCACAGTCATAATCAACTACAGTCCAACGACGAAAAGTATCATATTCACCCGTTTTACGATCGATATTAACCTTAACATCCATATCGATTTCGCTTGCTTTACGAGTCGCTGTTGCAAGTGCGTACTCTACCGCTTCAAACACAATTTCTTTTTCAACGCCTTTTTCATTTGCCAAGGCATCGACAACCAATAAGATTTCCTTACTCATAAGTTTGAACTCCGATTAAAATTTTGGATCTAAGCGAGCCGTGTCAACCGCACTGAACTCGACTTCAAAAGGTTCACCATCCACATTAAATGTTAAGGTATCACCTTCTGCTTTTAATAATTCTGCTTTGAACTTACGACGTTCATTCACGAGGTAAGACAATTTAACTTTGAAGGTACCGCCCACATAATCTTGGAACTGGTCTGCAAAAAAGAACAAACGATTCCAACCTGGCGATGACACTTCAAGTCTGTATTTATCAATCATCTCTTCAACGGTCATGATTGAAATAATTTGTTGATGAACTGCGTAGCAATCATCGATACCGACACCGCCTTCTTTGTCGATATAAAAACGCAGCATATCGCCTTCGCGCTCAATACCCCACAATTCATAACCCATTGCCTCAACAGCGGGTGCAACTAAATCATAAACGGTTTGTTCAATTGCCACTTCGTGCCTCCTGTATATTTCAGGTACAAAAAATGGGCATATAGCCCATCAACAAAAAAGACCCCAAAAGGAGTCTTTAAAATTTGGTAGCGGGGGCTGGATTTGAACCAACGACCTTCGGGTTATGAGCCCGACGAGCTACCAAGCTGCTCCACCCCGCATCAATATGTGGCGTATTATAACTAACGCGCGCGCTTTGTCAACAGCTTTTTCAAAATAAAGCGATAAACAAACGCAGGGAAAGTAAAAATCATATACATGAATATAACAACAACATAGAACTCCCATTCTTGAGAATGAATTGAGCCTGTTACTTTCTTTTCCAAACCTGCAATTAGCGCACCTGCTAACACAAAATAAACCATCCACTCAACACCCGACATCCAAAAGGCTTTAACACCACCTTTTGGATCAAACACCAAGAAGAATCGATTATGCAACCAAGGCAAATTCGCTAATACAAAGGCAATAATCAATGCTAATGTTGTCGCTAAATCTGAAGTCATTTACGCCACCGCAGAGATACAAAGTGCCAACAAAGGTCCTGGCAAAATCCCCAAGCCCAAGAGTGACAAGCTATTTACAGATAAACCAAACTTCGCATCGACTCGGTCATTTGGCGTCGGCAAACCTTCTGGCGCATCGAAGTACATATACTTCACAAGACGCAAATAGTAGAACAAACCGATAATCGACAA